>CAMDWC010000056.1 GCA_945878825.1 Haliscomenobacter hydrossis DSM 1100 | reverse complement strand
TCGCTGGTATTTGTGCGAATATTACTATTAGAAGGCGAATAATCGGCATTAAGTGTTTCCGTTTCACCATCGTAAAGGGTGTTACTTCCTCTGAAAGTAACCCGGGAAGTTAATTTTATAGATTGAAAAGAGTCGAGTTTATGGTCTAAAACCACGTTGAGTCTGTGACTTTGGTTTTGGCTATTCTGTTTACTATCTTCGGTATTGAAAAAGGTCCTGTCGGCAAGGAAATTTTCTCTGAAAAGCGTTCTATCTGTTTGCTTATCCAATAGGGAATAGAAATAACTACCGTTCAATTCCGTTTTATCACTTAAGGTATTCGTATAATTTAAACCACCGGAATAGGTATTGGTAAATCCGGTATTGTTTCCATTATTTATAGGACTATCTCCATCTACTTGAACGCCACCACCTCGGGACATACCGCCGGTAAATCCGACATATTCCTCAAATGAAAATCCCTGATTATTGATATTATTGGCCATACCGATAAAAGAAATCTTTTCCTTGGAACCAAATTTATTGAGACTGGCTTTGCCTTGAAATCTTCCTTCAGACCCAACACCCCCGTTTAAGTTACCAAAACTACCTTTGCGGCTATCTTCTTTTAGCGTAAGATTAATGGTTTTTTCCCTTTGACCGTCATCGACACCTGTAAATTCAGCCTGGTCTGATTTTTTATCAAAAACCTGAATTTTATCGATGGCACTGGCGGGTAAGTTTTTGGTGGCCATTTTAGGATCACGCCCGAAAAATTCTTTACCATCCACTAAAATCCTATTTACGGTTTCACCTTGGGCTTGCACATTTCCCGATCTATCGACCTGCACACCGGGTAATTTCTTCAATAATTCCTCCACATTGGCATTGGGTTGAACCTGAAAAGCGGCAGAATTATATTCCACCGTATCCTTTTTAATAGTCATAGGGTTCCTTTCCCCTTCCACCGTGATTTCATTTAGCAAAGTGCTTTGCGACGCTAAAGATACTTTACCTAAATCTACCGAAGGGTTCGAAGCAGAAAATGAGACCGGTGTATAATACGATGTGTAACCCAAATAGGTGATATTTAACAAGAAATCGCCTAAGCTAATTTTTTCAAATTTAAAGCGACCATCATTTTCAGAGAGGGCGAATTCAACGAGCGTCGAATCTGTTTTTTTAAGTAACATCAACGTAGCAGAGCTTAGGGCGCCCCCCATTGAATCGGACACTACTCCAGTTAATTTACCTGCATTTTGTGCGGAAAGATTTCCACAAAATAGAAGTCCAACGGTTAGGAAAAAAAGAATTAATTTTAAATTCGTTGACATAGTTATGGTTTAACTTATTTTACGACACAAAGCAAGTATATTTATTCTAATATCCAAATTTTTTTAAATCAAAGTGCCAAATAACTCTACCAAAGCACTAAAAACGCCCCTATTTAATTTTAAACGTCATTAATACGTCGGGAATCCAAGGGAAATTAATAAAATAAAATATATTTGCAAAATAAATAAGGTCTCGTAGTAGAATGGATACTACGTGGGTCTCCGGAACCCGAGATACAGGTTCGATTCCTGTCGAGACCACCTGTTGTAATTAATTGAGCATTAAAATATCTTTTATTCATAGTTACTATTTCAATGCTTAACTTTTAAAATATAGAGGTTCAATAGGTATAACATTAAACAAAATCTGTATTTTTTTAGAAAAAAAGATAGATAGTATTATATTAACCAAATTATTTATAAATTTGAATTAATTTTCATGTGTAAATCAAATGTTTAGCGTGAAGATAAATCTCCCAGATTCTACATTTAGAACCACATCATTAATTTTCGGAGCATGTTAAAGAAAATATTTTATTCGTTACTTGTCCTTCTAGTAACTAGTTTTGTTGGAAATAGCCAGACTACTTCCGATGAAACAATGCCTTGGGATCAACCAACAAATGGAAAGGATAAACCAAAGAAGGAAAAGAAGGCTGCTAAACCACCACAAGAAAAGAACGAGGAGATGGCTTCTCCAATGGAAGGTGAAATGCCTGATACAGAGAATCCCGAAGCAGATAAGCCTACAGGATACTCTCCTGGTTCTGGCTTCGAAGTTGGCCTAAGAGGTGGTTTATTTCAAATATTAGGCGAAATTAAAAGGGGATCTCCTGATTCAGTCGGTGGATTTTCAAATTACGGTTTTGCCGGCAGCCTTAGGTTTGCCTTAGATAATATCTTTTCACTTCGCGCAGAATTCCTTTACGGAAAGTCAGCGGGTAATTCCGATGGATTAAATCCTTCGCTTCGTGGGTTCACATCTACCTGGATGTCAGGCTCTATGTGGGGTTTGATAAATCTTAATTCTTTGGCTTCCGCAGACAAGGAAAAAAAATTAGCCATTAATCTGATGGTTGGCGTAGGCGCAAACTCATCAACGGTAAATAGGTTTGGAACAATTATTTCCAGACCAACGGAAGCTGAAACTACTACGAAGAAATTTGATTTTTCGAATAATCCTTTTCATGCCGGTCTAGGTCTTAACCTTGCTTACAGGGTTTCTCCAAATCTTAGCATCGGGCTTGAACATCAAGCAATGATGGCTATGGGCGACCGCAGAGATCTTATGGATGGTTGGGACAATGGTGTAGAGAATCCTTTAACCTCTCAAGTTGACTACAATGATTATATAGGGTTCACCAACCTTAGCTTAAATTATATTATTGGTAATAAAACAGGTGATTCTCCCGCTTTTTGGAATAGCCCGTTAAAAAATGTAATCAGAGAAATTGAAGGTATTAAGACAAATATAGGATCAGGTGGTAAAATTCCTATTCAAGATACGGATAAAGATGGCGTTTTAGATGAATTTGATCTGGAATTGAATACGCCTCCCAATGCCTTGGTAGATACACGGGGTCGTACACTGGACAGTGATAAAGATGGTGTTCCCGATTATTTGGATAAACAACCTTTTTATGCTCCACTGGAAGGGGAGCAAGTAGATGCTGATGGTGTTATTGTTAACGGAAATAATACAGGTGGTGCAGGTTCAGGCGGAGGAATGAGTCCTCGTCCGGGTGGCAGCGGGGTAACTGAAGCCAGGGTAAAAGAAATCGTGGAACAGGCATTTCAGCAACGCGAGGCAACTGGAGGTGGATCTTACGGTGGTGGTGCCGTAGTAGAATGGTTTCTACCTATGATTCATTTCGAAATGTCTAGCAGTAATGTCCGTAATACGGATATAGGAAATCTCTCTTCTATTGCCAGAATGATGAAATCAAATAGAAGTATGAAGTTGTTAGTAATAGGTTATACAGATAAGACAGGCGGGGAAGATATCAATCAAAAACTTTCTTTTCAACGGGCAAACGCCGCTATTGATTATTTTGTGAATAAACAAGGCATCGCTCGTGACCGTTTTGTTTTGAATTATAAAGGTAAAGATGATAATATCGTGGAGGCAAATAGCAGCTTCATGAATCGTCGTGTGGAATTCCAGGTGGCAAAACCTGGTGATACAGATATGCCCGCTCCTTCAGGGAATTAATTAGATTAAAAACCTATTAAAAAAGAGGCTGTCTAAAAAGATAGCCTCTTTTTTTTATGTTATTTTATATATTGTGAAAATGGTTTCGCCAAGGGCATCATTCGAGCGTTGGGTGTTTTGACGCGGTGTAAACAGAGTTCAGGCGCAGTATTCTTTCGACCCCAGAGGGGTCGCATGTCTATAGGATGGTAACGCAAGGGGCATAATGGTATATTGGGGAATTTGTT
This sequence comes from Haliscomenobacter hydrossis DSM 1100, assembly GCA_945878825.1. Classification (GTDB taxonomy): domain Bacteria; phylum Bacteroidota; class Bacteroidia; order Chitinophagales; family Saprospiraceae; genus BJGN01. The sequence goes on along the minus strand of CAMDWC010000056.1, from coordinate 10,974 downwards.
CCGCCATGGGCATCCTGGCCTTTTATACAACCTCCTTTTTTTATTATCCTTCCTTATTCAATTGTTAAAAATAAAAATATGATTTATTTTTTAAGACATATTAAATAAAATTTGTAAGTATAAAAAATATAATATCAACATTTAACGAGAACATATTATAAATAAATTTACTATAAAGCATTGAATTTCAGTGTTTACTAAGGCTTTTCAATTTTAATTTGGCTTACGATTTGCTTTACCCCAAATGTGAACCGGAATAAACCGTTTTATGCATTCAGGTAAAATGAAACTCATGAAAATTAAAATCTACCTCCTGACTTTATTATTGATTCCGGCACTAACTGTTTTAGCGCAAAAAGAATCGAGCGTTGCCCTTGGGCAACTACTGGTTAAGTTCAAACCACAAGTAGTTCCTGAAAATTTCATGGTAGGATTTCAAACTTACGCAAGAGAAGGGGGAGGTATTTGGTTGGAAAAAAAATTGAGTAAAGCGGCTAATATCAGCTTGATTGGTTACGATACTTTAACGGTGAATGCGCTAAATTTACTGGAAAAAATTAAAAAAGACCCACAAGTTGAATATGCCTGTTTTGATATAGCCGTCGAGTCAAGAGGAGACATGCCAGATGATCCAAATTTAGCATCACAATGGGGTCTGTTTACCATTGGAACGCAGAAAGTGTGGGAACTAACCAAAGGGGGTGTTTCTGCTTTAGGTGATACCATTGTGGTGGCTATTCTAGACACTGGCTTCGATATTAATCATGAAGATTTGAAGGGGAATATCTGGATAAACAAAGGGGAAAAACCTGGGGATAAAATAGATAACGACCAGAATGGTTATATAGACGACGTTACAGGTTGGAATTTCATAAATCAAAATGCCACCCATATAGCCGATGATCACGGCAGCTCCGTAGCGGGAATCATAGGTGCTAAAGGAAATAATGGAAAGGGAATCTCGGGCATGAACTGGCATGTCAAATTGATGGTTTTTGAAACTCGTTTGGTAAGCGATATCATTGCTGCTTATGACTATATTATAGAGCAGAGGGAACGATATAACAGAACCAAAGGGAAGCAGGGTGCCTTTGTGGTTACAACGAATGCCTCCTTTGGTGTCAATAAAATAAAGTGTGTGGACCAGCCTCTTTGGGGTGAAATGTATGACCGTCTTGGTACGGCAGGCATTTTATCAGCAGCCGGAGCGGCGAATAATCCCTGGAATGTAGATGAAGTAGGGGACATGCCTACCACATGTAAAAGCGACTATTTAATGACTGTTCTAAATACTAATCTGAAGGATGAGCGATATTCTGGCTCCGCTTTTGGTGCCGTTTCCATAGATATGGGCGCTCCGGGACAAAATTCTTTTTCTACCAGGAATAACAATGAATACGGAGCTTTTCATGGAAATTCAGCCGCAGCACCTCACCTCGCAGGGGCAATTGCACTCCTTTATAGCGTCCCTCGTCAGAAACTCCTTGAAGACGCTATGGCCTGGCCGGCACAGACCGCTATGAAAATTAGAAATTTATTGCTAAATAATGTCGATAAAATACCTTCTCTTGTATCTTTAACCTCCACAGGGGGTAGGCTTAATGTGTTTAGCAGTATGTTGAAGTTATTGGAAATCTATCCTGAGAAGAAGCCGGAGATGCCAACGGGTAAGTTACTGGTTTACCCTAATCCAGGCATAGACGAAATATACGTTGAAATAGCAAAGTCTGAAAATGAAACTAGTCTTTTATCTATCTATAATGCTATGGGACAACAAGTAAAGCAGATCTTCATGCCAGAGGGAGTGAATCGGGCCAGAGTGATAACAAATGGTTGGAAACCAGGCAACTATTGGGTTTTCTATCCAGGTGTTTTTAATATTCAACAGGCTACTTTTATTGTTCAGGGGCAATAAAAACATTTGTACGAATATTTTATTACCTAATTTTGTATTTTTCTTTTAGAAAATAAAAAAACGGTTTATATTTGCAACCGCTTAAGCAAATGGCAAGGCTCCGTAGCTTAATTGGATAGAGCATCTGACTACGGATCAGAAGGTTTCAAGTTCGAGTCTTGACGGAGTCACTCTTTTTTGCAGGGCTTTAAATAAATGCAATTATGTCAAAAGTTTGTCAGCTGACAGGTAAAAGACCAATCGTCGGCAACAATGTATCGCACTCAAATAGGAAGACTAAACGTCGGTTCCTACCTAACCTAAAGAAAAAACGATTCTTTATACCAGAAACGGGTGAATGGGTTACATTACGTATTTGCACTGCTGCATTGCGTAATATTGATAAATACGGTATTCATCTATATCTTCAGATGTGTGCTAAAAAAGGATTTGACACAGGGGTAACACTCTAGGTCTTTACAATTAACCATCATGGCAAAGAAAAGTAAAGGTAATCGCATCCAAATTATTTTGGAATGTACCGAACACAAGAAATCAGGTCTTCCGGGTACGTCAAGGTATGTAACCCAAAAGAACAGAAAGAATACACCTGATAGGTTAGAGTTGAAGAAATATAACTCTATTCTTAAGAAAGTAACTGTTCACAGAGAAATTAAATAATTTTTGGATTTTTAAAATCGTCCTGTCATGGCAAAAGTTTCTAAAAACGCCAGGGTTGCTCAACGTGCCGCAAACGTAGGTTCCGGTCGTGATTATGTTAAAATCGTCGTTAGTGTGAAAGACCCTAAGACTGGCAATTACAGCTATAAAGAATCAATGGTTCACAAAGATAAAAAAGACGAGTTTCTGGCTAAACAGAAATAATCTTTTAATGAATCATCTTTTTAAGGGGACTTTTCTTTATTGAAGAAAAGTCCCCTTTTGTTTCATTTGGTATAATTTTGTTCAGATGTCTATGCTAAATAGGTTTTTTGGGAAAAAGGAAAAGGAAGATCTAAATAAAGGTCTGGAGAAAACAAGAGAGTCCCTGCTCGGTCGCCTTTCTCGTCTCGTTGTCGGCAAGTCTTCTGTCGATGACGATTTTCTGGATGAGTTAGAGGCCATTCTTATGTCCTCGGATGTAGGTCTCGAAACAACAAATAAAATTATTCAACGAGTTCAAAAAAAGGTCTCCACACAAAAATATATTGATGCCAGTGAGCTAAATGAATTGTTGAGAAGTGAAATGGTGGCTCTGCTCGCTGAAAATAATACAACCGATGTCGATTTCTTTGATCTTCCAAAAGAAGTAAAACCTTATGTTATTCTCGTGGTTGGCGTAAATGGGGTAGGTAAAACTACGTCCATTGGTAAGTTGGCCTTCCAGTTTAAAGAGGCAGGTTTCAAAGTGGTCTTAGGCGCCGCTGATACTTTCAGAGCTGCTGCCGTCGATCAGCTGAAAATATGGTCGGAAAGGGTCTCTTGTCACTTTTATGGAAAAGGAATGAATGCTGATCCCGCCGCCGTCGCTTACGAAACAGTCCAATATGCCATAGAAAACGATTGTGATATTGCTATCATTGATACGGCAGGCAGATTACATACAAAGGTCAATCTGATGAATGAACTTTCTAAAATTAAACGGTCTGTGACTAAAAAGCTAGCCTCAGCGCCCAATGAGGTTATTCTCGTTCTTGATGCTACAACCGGTCAAAATGCTTTCGAACAGGCTAAACATTTTACAGAGGCAACGAATGTTTCTGGTCTCATTTTAACTAAACTCGACGGTACAGCTAAAGGGGGTGTGGCTATTGGTATTTCTGACCAATTTAAAATACCTATCCGATTTATCGGCGTGGGCGAAGGAATACATCAGCTACAAGTTTTTAGAAAACGAGATTACGTCGATGCTATTTTTGATAAATAGGCTTTCGTGTCTTCACTACCTCCTTTGGAAATAAGTACCTGTCCGATATGGGGCACTCTGTTGTTTCCGGGTTGAATAATAAGGAAACTATCCAATATCTCTCCTCTCTGTATATAAGTTGAATACTATTGATTCCTCGCTGTAAAACTTTTTCGTTCGTCGAATCTTTCGTCTCGTAAGTACTAAAAACATGCACCATGTCACCGTATTGTTCGACAATCCTTCCAATTTCTTGCTCGTTTAGACTTTGTTTCTGAAAACTTATCTCCGCCCCTCTTATATAATCTTCTACAGTAAGTGAAATAAATCTCTCCTGTTCTCTCTGATCTTTCCCTAGTGCATTGATTCTAGCCTCAGAACGAAAAAGTTTTCTGAATAAGTCCCAGTTTCTGTTTCCGTCGGAATCACTGGAAATAATGTGGTACAACCTGGAAATTAAATTATCTATTGTGCTGAAGGGTCCTGCCTCCGCTTGTTTTTGACCGTTATTTCCTTGATATAATAAAATAGCCATATTTAATTTAGATTCTATGATGTAATTTAGTGTAATATAATTAATTAAACCCTATTTTTGAATGAGGATTAATTATTTGTAAAATATTTCCCTGATTAATTATTTTCCCTTTGAATAAACCAAACGAAACCTTTTTTCTTGTAAGATTCAGTTATTATGTAACCAGCTTTCGTCTTTTTTGTTGGCGTTTATTTGCAGGTTATAAAAATAAAATGATTTACGGATCTACTTTTAGAGGGTACGCGTCTCAAGATAAGCTTTTTATTCAAGGAAGAATTTCAAGATATAGATACATAAAAAATAATCCGGAGGCTTCTCCTTTGGAGCATTTATTAGATACAATAAAGAGGATTTTTAATACCAGAATTCCGGACATTCCTTGTGAAATCTCCGTGTTAAACCATATTTTTCTAACTACTACAAATTCTGCGGGTTATTTTACCCTGGAAATAAACTGGCCTTCACCATTTTATCCTTCCTGTTCCTGTTGGTTAAATGTAGCTATTGAGGTGAAACCAATCCTTGATTTTTACATTGAAAAATCGACGCTGACTGGGGAAATTTTGTTCATTTCTAACAAACAAAAATTTATTGTCATCAGTGATATCGATGATACTTTACTGCTCACTGGCGTCAAATCAATGTTTTATTGGAAAGTGCTATATAATACTTTTTTGAAAAATATGGAACAGCGAAGAGGGATTCCCGGGGCGCCTGCTTTTTTTCAACGTCTTACTCAATTGAAAAATCAGGCAGATTGGCAAACCTTTGTGTTTTATGTTTCCAGCACACCTCGCACTTTATACGATTTCGTGCTAACCTGGTTAGATAGGTGTCATTTTCCTAAAGGTCCTATTTTACTAAAAGATTTTGGCCTCTCAACGCTCGATAAGGGCGCTTCCCAAAGATTTAAATCTAAACTTGCCTGGATAAAGCATGTTATGTCTTTTTTTCCAACCATTCCTTTTGTTCTAGTAGGAGATAGTGGCGAAAAAGATTTTTTCCTATACCAAAAACTGGCAGAAGAATATCCTACCATGGTCAAAGCTATTCTTATCAGAGATATCCCATTCCTTAGGAGCAAAAATAAACTGGTTCAGGCTATGGACGATTTTAAAAATGATGTGCCTCTTTGTTTATTTAAAGATTATAAGGAAGCCCGTATATGGGTTCAAAATTATTTACCCGAGTTAATGGATATAAATGAGTTACGGTAAATAGGGTTTGATTATATGAATGACCTTATTATCAGGTCATTCATATATAATAATATTTGATTTAATTCAGCGTGTAGCGAATACCCAAACCACCAAATCTTGTACCTAAACCTGACGTATAGCCATTAATGAAAAAGGTTGGCGTCCAGTCGAGGGTAATATTTATGGGAGTCTTTTTGAAGGTGTAATCTAATCCTACATACCCTTGAAGCCCCAAAGAGGAGGAGGAAAAAGTAGATATCTTTTCAAAACGCCAAAAATACACGGAGAGTCCGGCGCCGTAATACCAGTTTAAACCATCTAATACATCTAACGGTTTATGCTTTAAGCCAGCAGCGCTTAAGGCAACCCATGAATATTCAGAAAATGCTCTTAATCCTAAATTACCTTCCAGCGCAATGGATTCATTGATAAAATATTTTCCCGATAAAGTAAGTGGATATCCAATTCTCGCGCCGACTGCGGTCTTGTAATTTTGTGCTACTGCGTCAGTTATGGATAATATGCCTAATCCAAAAACCAGGATAAAAAGAATACATGTTTTCATAGATAATGTGGTTATATGGTAAATTTATAGGGTAAGGATAATCTTCACTTATTTTATCAAAACTTTAAGATGTGACCCATCCTTTCTTTTTTAACCCTCAAATAATCCTTATTTTCTTCTTGAGGAATAATAACGAGGGGAACTCTTTCTAACAATTCGATGGAACTTTCATTGAAAATTTCTAATTTATCCGGATTATTTGTCAGCAATCTAACCTTTTTCACCCCAATGTCGCGCAATAAAGACAGAGCAATGTTAAAATCTCTGGCATCAATGGATAATCCAAGATGAAGATTAGCTTCCACGGTATCTAAACCTACATCTTGTAATTGATAAGCTTTTAATTTGTTGATAATGCCTATACCTCTTCCTTCTTGTCTTAAGTAAATAAGTATTCCATGTTCGTCTGATATTTTATCCATCGCCGATAAAAGCTGTTCCCCACAATCACACCGTTTTGAACTAAATAAATCTCCCGTGATGCACTCGGAATGGATACGAATCAATACGGGTTGGTTGAAATCAATATTTTCATGAACCAATGCGAGATGAGGCATCCATTCGTCAGGGTGACTGGCGTAAGCCAACAAATTATAATTACCCCAAGGCGTGGGTATTAAAGCTTCCGCCTGACGTATGATAGGTTTACTTTCTTGCATATTATAAGCTAATCATCCCACAAAGGTAATAAAACAAAGATTTGTCTGTCAGGTTTCATTTTACCTATAATTTTTCCATGGCCTGCACTAAATCTCCTTTTATATCATCAATATGTTCTAATCCTACAGATATTCTAATGAGTTCATCGGTAATACCAACGGCCTTTTTTTCCTCTGTGCTTAGCCTGGAATGTGTAGTTGATGCAGGGTGGGTAAGTATCGTTCTGGTATCTCCTAAATTGGAGGAAAGAGAACAAAACTTTAATTCACTTAAAAGGGTCATCGCTGCTTTTAGCCCCCCTTTAACTTCAAAACTCACTATACCACCTCCCCATTTCATTTGCTTTTTAGCTAATTCATATTGTGGGTGAGAAGGTAAAAAAGGATAGATTACTTGATTTATTTCACTTCTTTCTAATAAAAATTGCGCAATTTGATGGGCATTTTGGCAATGTCTATCCATTCTAACAGCCAGTGTTTCTAAGCTTTTACTTAGTATCCATGCATTAAAAGGAGGCATGGCAGGACCGGTATGCCTACAAAAAAAGCGTACTTTCTCAATCAATTCAGTGTTACCTACCACAATACCACCCAATACGCGACCTTGCCCGTCCATCCATTTAGTGGCAGAATGAACGATTAGATCAGCTCCAAATTTCGCTGGATTTTGCAAATAAGGGGTGGCAAAACAATTATCTATATTGAAAAGAATATTATTTTTCCTACAAAAATCGCCAGCTGCCGTTAAATCTACCAGGGCTAATCCTGGATTAGAGGGAGATTCCAATAAAAACATACGGGTATTAGGTTGCACCTTTTCCTCCCAGTCCTTTGGATTCGCCGGGTCTGTTAAGGTAAAAGTAACGCCCCACTTTGATAAAATCTGTCCCAATATTTGTAAAGTGGAACCAAATAGTGCTCTGGAAGCCAGAATATGGTCACCTTGAGAAACAAAAGGGGCAATGCTGGCAAATACCGCGGACATGCCAGAGGCGGTAGCAAAACCATCTTCAACGCCTTCGAGCAAGCAAACTTTGTTAATGAATTCGTCGGTATTTGGATTGTTATACCGCGAATAAATAAGCCCATCTCCCTCTCCCTGAAAAGTATCTGCCATTAGTTCCGGAGAAGGAAAGGTGAAACTGGACGTCAAAAACAAGGGCGTGCTATGCTCTCTGTAAGCTGTTCGCTCCATTTGTTCCCGAATGGCTATCGATTCAAAGTGTTCAGGTTTCATACGGGTAGAATCTCAAAATCCCAGGTAATAGTGCACGTTTTCTCTAGAATCTTTGCCACGGAACAATATTTATCGATAGACATATCAATAGCCTTCTCTACCTTTTCATACTCCAATGCGCCGTAAAGTACAAAATGGAGGTGTATTTTTTCAAATAACGAAGGTATTTCATTCTCACGTCGCTCTGCTTTGATATCAACACGAATATCAATGAGAGATTGCCGCATTTTTTGAAGTAACAAAACAATATCAATACAACTGCAAGAAGAGAGTCCTGCCAGTAGTAATTCCATAGGTCTTAAAGCAGCATCGCCTCCGCCAATGTCAGTGGATGCATCGGTTTCTACCTTGTTTCCCGACGCATTTTGAATAATAAAATGGTATGGCGCAGAAAGGCGTGATAGCGTTAAATTCATTTGGGTATTATTACTTAGAAAATCAAATCATGGTCAAAATTGAAAAATATTTCATACTTTTTTTGATTTAACTTGTCTTTTTTCAAAGATAATTATAATTTTGCATTTCAATCACTACTTAACCGATGTGATTTTATACAGAAGAGGGGAGAGATCGGGCTCACAGAACCTCTGGCAACCATGAATGACTATCATGCAACGGTGCCAAATCCCGCCAATTTATTTTGGAACTATAAAATCTGTGTGTCTATGAACGCCAACTTATTGCATCTTTTATTCTCCTCGGGAGTAGTTCTTCTTTTCTCTGTTTTCATTACAGACATTCGTTTTCAAAACAGTTGTTGTTGCTGTTGTTGTTTCAACTAACAGCCATTCCTATTTCCTTTTTTAACGTATGGAAATTTCTGGAAGTTGTTGTAGGGCTTGAGCGCTATGACATTATTCACTTGTTATACTCATTTCTCATTTTAAAATTTATATTATGGCACAAGATTTTCATTTTGAAACATTGCAATTGCATGCTGGTCAAGAAGTTGACCCAGTAACAAGGTCCAGAGCAGTTCCGCTTTATCAGACCACTTCTTATACCTTTAAAGATTCAGAGCATGGCGCAAATTTGTTTGCTCTGCGCGAATTTGGTAATATCTATACCAGATTGATGAATCCAACTACTGATGTTTTTGAAAAAAGAGTGGCCGCCCTGGAAGGGGGAGTAGCTGCTTTAGCCGTTGCTTCTGGCCAAGCTGCCCAGTTTATTGCGCTGAATAATATTTTAAATGCCGGGGATAATTTTGTAAGTAGCCCAAATTTATATGGGGGTACTTACAATCAGTTTAAAGTGGCGTTTAAAAAGCTAGGTATCGAAGCAAGATTCGCAGCGAGCGAGTCAGTAGCTGATTACGAACAAAGAATTGACGAAAATACAAAAGCCATTTATTGTGAAACCATAAGTAATCCGTCTTACCAGATTCCAGATTTTGACGGTTTGTCGGTACTGGCAAAAAAATATGATTTACCTCTCATTGTGGATAATACCTTTGGGGCAGGTGGTTATTTATTCAGACCGCTTGAACATGGCGCAAATGTTGTCGTAGAATCAGCAACTAAATGGATTGGCGGCCATGGAACAAGCATTGGTGGCGTGATTGTTGATGGAGGAAATTATAACTGGGGAAATGGTAAATTTCCCGGCTTCTCTGAACCTTCTGATGGTTATCATGGACTAATCTTTTCTGACGTTTTTGGCGTGGGCGGTCCTTTTGGAAATATTCAATTTATTATTAGAGCCAGAGTGGAGGGCTTAAGAGATTTTGGTCCCGCTATCTCTCCATTTAATTCATTCCTGCTACTCCAGGGTATAGAAACGCTCTCTTTAAGAGTGGAAAGAACAGTGTCCAATGCGTTGGCCTTGGCTACCTGGTTGCAAAATCATCCTAAGGTGGCATCAGTAAATTATCCCGGTTTACCCGGCCATCCTTCTCACGATAAAGCAAAAAAATATCTGAAAAAGGGATTCGGTGGTGTTCTTTCTTTTACGGTCAAAGGAGAAAAGGAACAAGCAATAAATTTTGTAAATAATTTGCAATTAGTCAGCCATCTGGCCAATGTAGGTGATGCCAAAACATTGATTATTCAGCCCTCGGCAACCACTCATCAACAACTTTCCGATGCAGAACAGCTGGCGGCAGGGGTGACCCCAACTATGCTGAGAGTCTCTGTTGGCATTGAGCATATTGATGACATTAAAGCCGATTTTTCTCAATCTTTTGAAAAAATCTAAACCTTTTAGATAAACTAAGAATTATTAAATGACTGGGTGAGTAGTGTTTTTTACTACTCACCTAAACTGAATATCCCAACTTATGAAGGGTTTGCTTTGGCGATCTGATGGTCCTTTTTTACTTGAATCGGGAGAAATACTACCTGAACTTACGGTCTGTTACCAAACTTTTGGTGAACTGAATAGTGATAAAAACAATGTCATCTGGGTTACTCATGCCCTCACCGGAAACGCAGATGCTTCCGATTGGTGGGCAGGATTGGTAGGACCTGGGCAATGCTTCGATCCTGAAAAATATTTTATCGTTTGTGCCAATAATCTGGGCTCTTGTTATGGTACCTCTGGCCCATTAGATATTAATCCACTTACAGGTTCACCATATTATTCCGATTTTCCCTTAATTACCATTAAAGATCAGGTTCAGGCGCATAAAGGTTTAGCAAAAGCATTAGATATTCATCAGATTTTTATAGGTATTGGAGGTTCCATGGGGGGACAACAAATGATTCAATGGGCCGTTGATGAACCCACTCGCCTTGTACACTTAGTGCTTTTGGCAACCAATGCCAGGCATTCTCCATGGGGCATCGCATTTAATGAAACCCAAAGAATGGCCTTAAAAGCCGATCCCGGTTTCTTTAATCCATCCTTACCCGAAGCTGGAAGGGCGGGATTGGAAGCGGCAAGAGCCATTGGTATGATTTCTTACAGGCATTATAATACCTACGCCATTACCCAGGCCGAAGCGGCTGAAACATATAAGATAGATAACTTTAAAGCTGC
>CAMDWC010000055.1 GCA_945878825.1 Haliscomenobacter hydrossis DSM 1100 | reverse complement strand
TCGAGTATCAAATTTCTTTATTTTCTAGGCATAAGTTCATCACGCATCGCTGTATGCAATACTATAGAAGCAATAACCGTTGCTGCCTGTTTAAGGTCATCAGCAATTAAATGATCCCAATTATCCATATTTGAGTGATGTGTTCTGGTGGAATAGGCAATAGGTTCCTGAATAAACTGAAATCCTGGTATACCAACGCCATCAAAAGATTGGTGGTCTGTACCGCCGGTGTTACTATAAGTAACGGTTGCTGCACCCAAATCTTTAAAAGGCTGAAGCAAGCTATTAAAAATTGGAGCTATTTTTTCATTCCCCTGGGTGTAAATACCTCTTATTTTTCCTGTTCCATTATCAAGATTATAATAGGCAGAAATCTTAGCTCTTTTGGCGTCTCCCTCTGGCGTTTCACCAAAATGATTTTTCACATAAGCCCTTGAACCTAAGAGGCCTTGTTCTTCACCCGTCCAGAGAGCGAGGCGAATAGTACGTCGAGGTTTGATGCCTGTTGCCTTGGTAACTTCCTGAATAATGCGCATAGCCTCCATCATAACTGCAGAACCTGCAGCATTATCTGTTGCTCCGGTTCCATTATGCCATGAATCGATGTGTGCACCTAACATGACCACCTCGTCCGCTTTATCGGAACCCGGAATTTCTGCGATCAAATTATGTTCCATTCCATCGGGATTGGTATAAGTACTCAATAAATTTAAACTAAGGGAAACGGGCACATTTCTATTGACCGTGCGCAAAATTCTATTGTAGTGTTCCACCGACAAGGTAGCTTGAGGAATGACTGGATTATCAACATCCTGAGCTCTACCGGTCGTTACACGTGCGCCGGTAGCAAAAACTACACCTAAATCACCTTTAAATCCGCGATCAAGCACCGCTGCAGGTTTCTCATCGGAAATAAATTTCCACAATTGAGTATTGAAACTAAATCCACCCATTCTGCTATAATCTCTTTCTGGTCTTCCTCCTGGAAGGGGAGCCTGAGCCATTTGCAGCAAAGCGGCATCAGAATGTCTCTCTGCAGGCGCATCGAACCATTCTTTTAAATCTCTAATGGTATCTAATAAAATAAATTTACCTTTTAATTTACCCTTGTAGGCTGGTAAATCTGTGGAATCATTGGCATTTAAATAAATGACCTCCCCTGTTATTTCTCCTTTTGTAGCACCTGACCAGGCTTTAGGCACAGCAATAATGGGAAAATACGTTGGCGTTAGGGCATGCATAGAAAAATGACTCAGCTGCCATCCTCTGCCAAAAGGACCCCATTCCTCTAAATGCACATTGGACATCCCCCATTTTTCAAGGGTAGATTTAGCCCACTTCGTTGCATCATCCAGTTTTGGGGAACCAGTTAAACGTGGTCCGTGCACATCGGTTAACCAGGCTGCAACCTCCATAACCTGACTATTTTCCAGGCCTTCTTTGCGAATTGCCTCGACAAGTTGAGCATTTATAGGTTCACGTTGGGCGGAAAGTTTATTTCCAACCAGAAGCAGGAAAAAACAGGCAGAAAGTATCTGCAGAGTCATTTTTTTCATAATAGTAAATTAATGCTGACAAAATTATTGCACAGGAAACAAAGGAATTCCTGCATCATTGAAAATCTCAATTTCTACTTGTTTCACCCTAGCTTGAGCGTTAATAACTCTGTCAAGCGCCTGAATTTCTTGCAGAATAGACTCTCTCACCTCAAAATTAGTTGTTTTCCCCAATCTATATAGTTCCCTGGCCAAAGCTGATTGTTGACGGGATGCATCTAAATTTTCCTCTTCCATATTGATAAGATTTGAAAGAGCACTGTAATCAGATACTTTTGTTTTAATTCGTCCTTCGAGAATAGTCACCAAATCGGTTTCTCTTAACGCTGCATTTTCCATCTGCACCAAGGCAATTTCCTGATCATTTTTCCTGTTCTGCCCGTCAAAAATTGTATATCTTAAGGTAAGACCTACAAAAGGGCCATTTGACCGGTTGGAAAGTAAAAATCCTACTTCAGATCGCGAAAAAGCCACATTATAAGCTGCTTGAAGGGTTACGACGGGCCAAAAACTACTTTTAACCGTTTCCAGTCTTAATGCAGCTTGTTCCTTTTGCAATTTTGTTAGCAATAAATCCGGATGATTCTGCCTGGTTCGCAACAGGAGTTCCTCTAAGGAAGGCATGGAGGCATTTTGAAAACGAGTATCCAGCGTAAAGGGCGTAGTAGGGTCAAGATTCAACAAAATATTAAAATTCATTCTTGATCTTGAGATATCATTTTCAAGCAAAACAAGGCGTGCGGAATCACTATTTAACCTCGTTTGCGACTGCAGTACCTCCAAACCATTCGCCGTACCAATTTTTTTCTTGTTTTTCACCAAATCGAGAATATCCCGATCGAGGGTAACGGCGTATCTCAGATTTTCTGTTGATCTTTCCAGTTCAACCAAGCGATAGTAAGCGGCGAGAATACCGGCCGCGAAGGTTTGCATCTGAGCGGTAGTCTCAGCCCGGCTCATCTTTTCCATGAGTGCCAGCCTGTCTCTCTCCACAAACATGTTAAAACCATCAAAAGCCGTCCAATTCAACTCCAATCCCATTCTGGTCGATAGATTTCCCGCGCCTATACCGGAACGGGTTTCACCATTAAAGAACTTTTGCTCCGTGTTGTTACTTGCATAGTTAGCCAAACTATTTACACCCAGAGTAGGTAATAAGCCAGCTCGCCCAGGGGTATTATTGAACTGAGCAATTCGTTCATTATTTCTAAGAATCTGAATACCAAAATTCTTTTCCAAGCCTATTTTAACGGCCGATTCCGGTGAGAGTATCGGGGCCTCCTGTGCAAAAACAGGAGTAATAAATAGGCAAAATATAGCCATTCGGAAACAGTAGATCATGCCGTTAATTCTTTTTTATGCTGACGATTAAAAAACGTATATATCGCAGGAATAACAAATAAGGTTAATACCAAAGAAAACAATAATCCCCCAATAATGGCAACACCCATGGGGATTCTCGAGGTGGCTGCCGCGCCAAAGGCAACAGCAATAGGTAAAACACCGAGAACGGTGGCTATGCTTGTCATAAGAATAGGTCTCATCCTTTGCGTTGCCGCAAAAATAGCTGCCGAGGTGGCATCCATACCTTCTTCCATTTTTTGATTAGCAAATTCAACGATCAGGATACCATTTTTAGTTACAATACCTACCAAAACGATGATACCAATCTGACTAAATATATTCAGGGTATGATCAAAAATATTTAATGCCCAAAGTGCACCAACGAGAGCCAAAGGAACGGTTATCATGATAATAAGCGGATCCAGAAAACTTTCAAACTGTGCTGCCAATGCCAGATAAATAAGGGCTAAAGCTAGGAGAAAGGCAAAATAAAGACCACTGGAACTCTCCCTGAAATCTTTTGAAACGCCAGCCAATGCTGTTTGATAAGATTCATCCAACACCTTTTTAGCAATTTCATCCATCGCCTCTATGCCTTGACCTATCGTGTAACCTTCTGCCAATGCGGCAGATACGGTGGCTGAAAGATATCTATTGTAATGATAAAGTTGAGGAGGACTGGATTCTTCTTTGAGTCGGACAACATTGCTGATAGGTATAAGTTCTCCCCGATTATTCCTGACATAAAGAGAGGATAAATCGGATGGATCATCGCGATACCCGCGATCAGCTTCACCAATCACTTCATATTGCTTACCATTTTTAAGAAAATAACCATATCTCTGCCCACTAAAATAGAGCTGCAATGATTCTGCAACATCCCTAACCGACACGCCAAGTTCCTGAGACCTCTCTCTATCGATATCTACCCTGATTTCAGGCTTATTGAATTTTAAATCTAAATCGTTTACTGCAAAGGCGGGATGTTTAGACACCTCCTCCATAAAAACAGGAATAATACTTTTTAATTTTTCGAAAGATTGAGCCTGAATTACATATTGAACGGGTAAACTCCTGAAACTTCTACCTACACTAATGGTTTGCTCCTGAGAGATAATCGATTTAGCATAATTCAAACGATTCAAATGGGGCATTAAACTTTTTGCAATATCATCCTGACTTCTTGTTCTTTCCGAAGGGGGCGTCAAAGAAAGTGAAACGAATCCGCTATTCAAAGCGCCTGCACCACCGAAACCTGGAGCTGTTACGGCAATAACCGCCGATTTTTCGGGAAGCGTATCTACTAATTTCAATACCTCT
This sequence comes from Haliscomenobacter hydrossis DSM 1100, assembly GCA_945878825.1. Classification (GTDB taxonomy): domain Bacteria; phylum Bacteroidota; class Bacteroidia; order Chitinophagales; family Saprospiraceae; genus BJGN01. The sequence continues at coordinate 10,521 of CAMDWC010000055.1, read as the reverse complement.
TCCATATATCTATCCATAATTTCATATGAAGTTCCTTCTGGTGCCGTGGAAAACACCCTCAATCCACTCTTATCTTCCATAGGAGATAACTCAGATGGAATGATTTGAATTAATCTATAAATACCACCCATGCAAGCCACAACAATGATTATTGCAAGAAATCTAACTTTCATGAATTTCGACAACAGACTATTATAGGCATTAGTAAGATTATCCAAACCCTTACCTATAAATCTGAATAAAAAGCCGTGTGAATCATTCTTTTTTAGAATGCGTGAAGCCATCATGGGCGTCAGGGAAAGAGAAACAATGGCAGAGATAATGATTGACCCTGCTACTACAATGCCAAATTCCCTGAATAGTCTTCCGGTAAGGCCTTGTAAAAAAACGATAGGTAAGAATACTACCACTAAGGTTACAGAAGTGGCCACAATGGCAAAAAATATTTCTTCAGAACCTTTATGAGCTGCCTCCATAGGACTTTCCCCTTCCTCCACCCGTCGATAAATATTTTCAAGCATTACGATGGCATCGTCAACCACTAAACCGGTGGCTAACACAATACCAAGCAAGGTTAAGATATTAATAGAAAAGTTAAAAAGATACATAATGAAGAAGGCTCCAATCAGAGAGATTGGAATGGCGACAACGGGGATGATAGTGGTTCGCCAATCTCTGAGAAAGAAAAAGATGACCAGTACCACCAGGCCGAAGGCAATGAGAATGGTTTCCTGTACTTCCGAAATAGCTCTTCTAATAGGTTTGGTGCTATCAAAAGCGTAATCAAGGATGATATCTTCCGGTTTATCCTTTTTAATGGTCTCTACCCGACGATACACTTCATCGGCAATTTCTATATAGTTGGCACCCGGGAGAGGCGTTAACGCAACGCCCACCTGCGGTTTACCATCGTTACCCCTATTTATAGTTCTTGTATTCTGGGCCTCCAAAACAACTTCAGCGACATCTTTAACCTGAACAATAATGCCATTTTGTTCTCTCAATACAATATTTCCAAACTCTTCCGGGGTGTATAATCTTCCCTGTGCACGAATGGTCAATTCCGTTCTATTTCCCTCAATTTTACCAGCGGGAAGTTCTAAATTTTGTCTTTGCAGGGCATTTCTTACATCTAAAGGTGTTAAAGAATAGGCTGAAAGACGTGCGGGATCCATTTTAATACGTATGGCAAACCTTTTTTCACCCCAAATTCTGATATTGGAAACGCCTGGTATAGTTTGCAGTCTCTCCTTTAAAACATTATTGGCATATTCACTAAGAAATAATAAATCTCTCTTAGGGCTCTGCACGGTTACCGTCATTATATTAGAAGAACCAGCGTCCGATTTACTTACAATCGGAGGATCGGTATCCGCTGGCAATGAACGCTGTGCCTGGGAAACTTTATCGCGCACATCATTTGCGGCAGCCTCCAGATCTAAACCCACTTCAAATTCAACAGTAATACTACTACGACCTTGTGTGCTGACACTCGAGAGCGAACGAATACCCGAAATACCATTAATACTTTCCTCGAGCGGTTCTGTAATTTGCGATTCAATAACATCGGCGTTGGCGCCGGTATAACTGGTACTTACAGAAATAACGGGAGGATCAATGCTCGGATATTCACGAATACCCAGATAGGTGTAACCTATGATACCAAAAAGAACGATAACAATGGAAATTACACTGGCTAAAACCGGTCTATTAATACTTAAGGAAGAAAAAGTCATTATTTGTCCATTTTAACGAGATCAATAAAATTTCCAGGAATAACCATATCTCCTGGCTTCACAGCTAATAATCCGCTTAAAAGGATAGTATCCCCAATAGAAATTCCGCTGGTTATCGCTATTTTATTGTTTCTGCGGGACCCTGTTTCGACAAGCATTGGTACAACCAAACCTTCCTTAATTATAAATAATTGCTGTCCCTCTAAAACGGGAATTATGGCATCGGTAGGTACTAGTATTGAATTTTGAACTTTACTGGTAACTAGCGATACTCTGGCAAAGTTTCCAGGTTGCAATAATCCTTCCCCGTTAGGGCAAGTTGCTCTAACCGTGAGCGTTCTGGTACTTTGATTAATAACTGAAGAAAGAGCATACACCGTGGCATTGAATGACTGTTTCAATCCCTCGACCGTAAAAGTAATGAGTTGTCCATTTTTTAAATCTCTGGCTTCTCTTTCCGGCACATCAAATTCTAATTTTATAGGATTAGTTTGCTGCAAAGAGACCAGACGGTCGGCATTGGAAACAAAAGCCCCCTCGCTGAGTTGTCTTAAACCCACTTTACCTGAAAATGGGGCAAAAATCTTCGTTTTTTCAATGCCAACTTCCGTTACCCGAATATCAGCTTTCACAAGATTAAGATTAGTACCTAATCTGTCATATTCTTCCTGCGTGATTCCATCAATATCTAATAAGGCCTTAGCTCTTTTTACCTCACGATCTGAAAATTGCTCATTGACTTTTAATTTTGCCAATTGCGCCTCCAGATCATCTCTATCCAGCTCGGCCAGTAAAGCACCTTTAAGGACCGTTCCTCCCTCTTTAAAATATATTTTTTCTAATCTGCCGGCGCGTTCCGGCCTGATTTCAACGTTTTCGTTAGCCAAAAGATTTCCCGTGGCTAAAATACTCATCGTCAACTCCTGTCCGGTGGCAATGGTATAATCTACTACACTGGGCGGCATATCTTTTCCTTTTCCCGGACCTCCACCCATACCAGGTTTCACCTCCTTTTCACATGCGCTGTAAAATAAAAGGCACAAAAGGGATACAAAAATTAATTTTCCCTTTAACAAAATTTCTTTTTTAAATGTATTCATCGATAAATGGCGGTTAATTGAACTCAAGTATTCTTAAATGTACAAAATTATAAAAGAATAAAGCAATAAGCGTAGGAAGGACATTTTTAAATTGAATTTTTTTTAGAAAATTTGATTAGTTTTAAGGCGAATTTCATACGAAAATATTCGATTCTTTGCCATTTAACTGCTAAAACCTACCATATACCTGGAAATATTGCTTTCTGTCGAATTTCACTATTTATGCCCTTAACTTATGATGTCCAAAAAATGTAAATATGCTTTTAAGGCACTCGCTCATTTGGCTAAGAGTTACCCTGCTACCCATTGCAAAACAGCTGAAATTGCCCATCTGGAAAATATCCCAAGAAAATTTTTGGAACTTATTTTGCTCGACCTGAAAAAAGGTGGATTTGTAAACAGTAAACAAGGTGCAGGAGGAGGATACTATTTGGTAAAAGCACCAGAAACTATTTTACTTGGTGAAATATATCGCCTATTTGATGGTGCTATTGCCCTTTTACCTTGCGTTTCTCTGAAATTTTATGAAAAATGCAAAGATTGTCCTGACGAAGTAGCTTGTGGCCTCCACAGAGTTTTTCTACAAATCCGCGACCAAACGTTAAAACTAATGTTGCAAAAAACAGTATCAGATATCTTGTAAAATATCCTACTTGTTTAATAGAATTTATATCTTTGCATTTTCGTTACTTTTAATACTGACAAATGAAAGCGCTCAGACTGCCTGACCAAAAAGATATTTCCCCTTTCTTTGTCATTTTATATGTTATCACCTTTCTTTTCATATTAAGTTTTCTTCTTTTTTTATGGCTGCCCTTAGGTGAAAATGCTATTAAATCCTTTGTACTTCAATATGTTGACGCTAAATTTTTTGTCTGGCTGGCCGCTGGTTTTTTAGCACAGCTGATAGACGGTGCTTTGGGTATGGCTTATGGTATAAGTTCTACTACTTTTTTACTCACCACTGGCGTTAGTCCGGCGGTTGCCAGTGCCAGTGTTCATCTGGCTGAGATTTTCACTACAGCAGCCTCTGGTATTTCGCACTGGCGATTTGGAAATGTGGATAAACAGCTTTTTAAAAAACTTGCCTTACCCGGCATCCTTGGAGCCATCCTGGGTGCTGGCGTAGTTTCCTATTTCGATGGAAATGCCCTCAAGCCTTTTATTTCATTCTATCTGATAATTATGGGCTTTGTTGTGCTCATAAAAGGATTAAAAAATAAAGTCGCTGAGAAAAAAAGGGTCAATATACCTTTTCTCGGATTTATTGGTGGATTTGCCGACGCCAGCGGCGGTGGCGGCTGGGGTCCCATTGTAACAACTACCCTCTTAAGCCGGGGAAATGCTCCGAGAACAACCATTGGGACCGTTAATGCCGCGGAGTTTCTTGTCGCCCTGGCTGCCTCAGGCATTTTTACTGTTTTTATAGGTATTACCGGCTGGCCAATCATCATCGGACTCATTATTGGGGGTGTTTTAGCCGCACCACTAGGTGCTTGGATGGCAAAAATAGTTAGTCAAAGATTTTTACTCATTGTTGTAGGTTGTGTTATCATCATCTTATCTGCCAAGAACATCTTTGGATTTTAATTAAAATAAAGAGGCTTCCCTGTCTTATATTTGTCTAAAAATTAGGAATGACCCGTTTCTTGCCGTGGTGTATTTTATCGTTACTGTTTTATATGCTGGTTTCTTGTGCTACCCCTACTACGCCTACAGGTGGACCGAGAGATGAAGCTCCCCCTGTCATTGATACTGCCTTAAGCACGCCTAACTTTCAAACTAAGTTTTTAAAACAGGATATCTCTCTGACATTCAATGAATGGGTGCAGTTGGAAGATGTGTTTAATCAAGTGATCATTTCTCCCCCGTTGCAATATAAGCCTGAAATTTATGTCAAAAAAAAGAGCGTTGTTATTGGCTGGGATGACAGGGAAACACTCCGTGAAAATGTAACCTATACGTTTAATTTTGGTGAGTCTGTAAAAGATCTCACGGAAAAAAATCCGGCTGAAAAATTACGTTTTGTTTTTTCTACCGGTGATTTTATAGATTCTCTATCCCTTTCAGGAAAAGTGGTCGATGCCCTGGATGGCAAACCCCTGGAGAAAATAAGGGTTATGCTTTATAATTCGACCCAAGACTCTGTCGTTAGGACGCAAAAACCGCTGTATTTGAGCTTAACGGACAAGGAGGGGCGTTTTACTATGGAAAATATTCGAAGTGATACCTTCTCCCTTTTTGCTTTGGAGGATGTAAATTTTAATTACAAATTCGATTTAGGTAATGAACGCATTGGATTTCCTGACTCTATTCTTATTTTAAATTTTTCCCGCACCGATTCATTAACGCTTCAGGTTTTTCAGGAAAAACCCACTTTACGTCTTAATTCCACTGATATAAAAAGTTTTGGCTTAGCTAAAATCCTGTTTAACCAATCGCCTGATGACGTTCTTATTTTTACAGATTCGCTGACGCCTAAACTTTACCGGGAAAGCGTGAAAGATACATTAAAGCTTTGGTTTAATCCGACAGGAACAAAAACTCCCTGGCAAATAGTGGTACAAAGTGGTTTGAATTCTATGGACACCTTAAAATTCAATACTTCTGCTGCAATGCCTGCTTTTGATAAATTAAGGGTAGAAAATGCCCCGGAAAGTGGTGTTATACAACAAAATATAAAACCAGGGGCTCCCCTTGAAATGTCACTATCGAGACCCTTATTATCCTTTGATGCATCAAAAATTATTCAAATACAGGACAGCATACCCGTTTCTGACACGCTGTATTTTGTCCAGGACAGCATTTATCCCAGAAAATTTTTATTATATGGTCGTTGGCAAGAGGGAAATACTTATAAACTGAATATTCCGCCGGGAGCGATTCAGGATATTTACGGTAAAACAACCGATAGTTTGAGGGTTAGCCTAACGGTTGGAAAAACGGAAGATTATGGCAATTTGGTGGTTAAAATAACGGATATTGATTCAAATATGCATTACGTAGTTCAGGTTACAGACGAATCGCAACGAATTTTATATGAAAAACAGATTCATGGAAATGCGCCGGAAGGTATTTCTCTCAACTTATTGTCTCCCGGAAAATACACCTTGAAGGTTATAAAAGATGGTAATAATAATGGAATATGGGATACCGGAAGTTTACAGTTTCACCGACAACCTGAAAAAATAGTACTCATACCTGTTGAGGAAATAAAAGCAAATTGGGATGTTGAAACATCTGTTAATCTCATTCAAATTTTCAAAGAATGACGAGACATTATTTCAATTCCAATTCAGACCAACGTTTCAACATCCTTAATAAAACCTCTTAGAGATCAAAAGTAATACCTTGTGCCAGAGGGAGGGTTTTCCCATAATTTATGGTATTGGTTTGACGGCGCATATAAGCTTTCCAGGCATCGGAACCACTTTCTCTGCCACCGCCCGTTTCCTTTTCTCCACCAAAAGCGCCGCCTATTTCAGCACCACTTGTTCCAATATTGACATTGGCGATACCGCAATCTGAGCCATTTGTTGATAAAAACAACTCTGCTTCTCTTAAATCATTCGTCATAATAGCACTGGAAAGACCTTGAGGAACGTTGTTCTGAATAGCGATGGCCTCCTCCAAAGTACGGTAAGACAAGAGGTATAAAATAGGCGCGAAAGTTTCATGTTTAACTATTTCCATGTCGGGCTTTGCCACAGCGATACAAGGTTTTACATAACAACCACTAGAATAGGCATCACCTGTCAGCACACCCCCTTCAACCAGCAGGGTGCCCCCTTGCAAAGAAATCTGACGAATAGCCTCTAAGTAATTTTCGACGGCCTCTTTATCGATGAGAGGACCTACGTGAATATTGGCATCCAAGGGATTACCTATTCTTAGTTGAGCATAAGCGCAGCTCAATTTATCTTTAACGGCATCAAAAATAGATTCATGAACAATCAATCTTCTGGTAGAGGTACATCTTTGGCCAGCGGTTCCGACAGCTCCGAACAGAGCACCGGTAAGAACAAGATCCAGATCGGCACTTGGGGTTACAATAATGGCGTTATTCCCTCCCAGTTCCAGGATTGATTTCCCCAAACGGGCAGCTAATTTTGTGGCAACGATTTTGCCCATTCTGGTGCTGCCTGTAGCGGATATCAGGGGTATTCTTGCATCAGAAGTGAGCCATTCTCCCACTTCATAATTACCTGTAACCAGGTTACAAACCCCTTCGGGCACTGCATTTTCACGAAGTACATTTTCCAAAAGCAAATGGCAGGCAACGGCACAAAGCGGTGTTTTTTCTGAGGGTTTCCACACCACCACATCACCACAAACGAGAGCAATCATAGCATTCCACGACCACACGGCGACGGGGAAATTAAAAGCGGAAATGACGCCAACGATACCCAGCGGATGCCATTGTTCATACATTCTGTGCCCAGGCCTTTCTGAATGCATGGTTAATCCATATAATTGACGGGAAAGACCAACGGCAAAATCGCATATATCGATCATTTCCTGAACTTCACCATAGCCCTCTTGCAAACTTTTCCCCATTTCAGCGGAAACAAGTTTCCCTAGTGCGTCTTTATGTTTCCTAAGAACATCGCCATATTGACGAACCACCTCCCCTCTTTTAGGAGCGGGAATAGCGCGCCAGATTACAAAAGCGGCGGACGCCTTTTCCATGACATTATTGAACTCAAGGTCAGTAGTTATGGAAACACGACCTAATAGCGAACCATCCACAGGAGAAAAAGAATCAATAAACCGATTCGAATCATTAGAAAAAGATAATCCTGTAAAAGTTCCCGCATTTTGTTCCTTCAAACCGAGCGCCTTAAAAAATGTAGTTTCCATGTTATGTTAAATAAATTGACTTTATAATGCTGCCAGACACTTTTTCACCATATCAGAAATAGCCCGTCCATCGGCCTTCCCTGCCAACTCTTTAGAAGCCAGGCCAATTACTTTTCCCATATCTTTTACAGAAGACGCCCCAGACGACAGGATCAAAGCTTGAATAAACTTTTCAAGATCTTCTGCAGAAAGAGCTTCCGGCAGGTATTTTTCAATAACGGCCACTTCCTCTTTTTCCACTTCGGCTAAATCAGTTCTATTTTCTTTTTCAAAAATAGCGATAGATTCTCTGCGTTGTTTAACTAACTTTTGCAACAATTGAATCTCCCTTTCAGGCGTTATTTCATTTCCAGATCCATCTGTTTTCAATAAAAGCAGGGCGCTTTTGACGGCCCTTAAGCCACGCATGGACGCTTTGTCCTGCGCTTTCATAGCTACCTTAAGGTCCTCCATTATTTTTTCTTCCAGAGTCATACTATTTTACTTTAATACTTACGAAATAATTACACAAAGATAAGGGTATTTACTTTGTGGAATCTATTCTATGTTGTTCAATTTGCTTTGTCAGTGAAATATAATCCTCCAGACTTAAATCTTCCGGACGTTGATTAAAAAAAGGATCCGTCATCAAATCGGCCTGGGGAAAAAGGGATTTCAATGAATTCCTCAGCATTTTCCTTCGTTGATTAAAGGCCTGTTTTACGACAGATTTGAAAAGGCTTTCACTACAATCGAGCGATAACTGCGATTTTCTTTCCAATCGAATGACCGCGGACTGTACTTTTGGAGGTGGTTTAAAAGAGGATCTATCTACATCGAAAAGTAATTCACCCGTATAATAGGCTTGCGTGAGCACACTAATAATTCCATAATCCTTTGAACCTGGCGGGGATACAATTCTTACCGCCATTTCCTTTTGGAACATGCCAACCAATTCAGGAATTTGCGTTCTGTACTGAATGAGTCGAAAAACAATTTGCGATGAAATATTATAGGGGAAATTTCCAATCATTAAAAATGATTTACCCTCAAAAATCTGGGACAAATTAAGACTTAAAAAATCGCCCTCTATGATGTCGTCTGCCCATTCCGGATGATTCTTTCTCAAGAAGGTAATCATATCCACATCTGCTTCAACCATTTTAAAATCAGCAGGAATGTTTTTTAAATATTTAGTTAACATACCTTTTCCCGGACCAATTTCAAGTATCCTTGGAACGGCATCGGTCTGTTTTAAAGCTCCCGCAATGGCCGACGCAATATCCTCCCTATGAAGGAAATGTTGACCAAACGATTTTTTTGCTTTCAATCTTTTAGTTTTTAGATAACAAAGATAAGCGCACTTTAATGCCTTTTGTCCATTCTGTTTTTAAAAAATAAAATACAATCCCTTTTGATTCAGGATATTTAAAAAATATGGTTCAAAATTTGAAAAATAATTCCCTTTTTGAACAATATAAGTTTGCGCTTTACCTTGAAATAATGTACATTTACATTTTAAGAAAATAAAAATGTGATGCGTTTATTGTTCATCCTTATCGTACTTTTGACTCTGACGGGAATGTCCCTGACGGCGCAGTCAGGCTTGCGTACCTCCTGGGGGAACGATAATTTACGGAAAGAATCCCGCATTAATATTGATGTATTCCCGAATCCTGCCACCCATTTTATAAGTTTAAGTGATGTTACAGGTGTTACAAAAATAATTCTTTACAATATGGTGGGGGTTAGGGTAAGAGAGTTTTCAGAAATAACACCGGACGCCAGGCATTCCCTGGAAAATTTGCCAAGAGGTATGTATCTGGTGCAGATCATTGGTACAAATAATGTCAATCTTGCCGTAAAAAGGCTTTACAAGCAATAACATTTTTTCTCTTTTTTATAATATTGCTTGTCAGATTCAAAAAAACTTTTACTTTTGCGCATAAAGTCTTTGCTTTGAGCCTGGAGAAAATTACTAATATTTCATTTTACTTTTTATTACTTATCTGTTTTTTGTCTTGCCAAAAAGATAAAGTAAATAAACACACTAAATCTTTGAATGACGAAGAGTTTTCTTTCTTATTCAAAGAAAAGGAATTACCTATGGAAAAGGAGATTGCTTTTGAAGGTAATCTACCTTGTGACCATTGCAAAACGGTTTCAATTTATTTATATTTCGACCTTCAACGCTTCATTTACAAAAGAAGACAGAAGTTTTATACCGACGACCAGACATACACAACGAAGATTGATAGTGGAGCGCTTAGTTTTATACAGGGAAATGATCTGGATGCTAAAGCTCTTATCTATGGCCTTGAGGCAGATACCTCACAAATTCAATATTTTCTCATTTTAAATGAAACGGACCTGGAGTTACTCAGTGATCAGTTGCTTCCCTTAGGTATTACCCCCGCTCCGATGCTTCACAAACAAGCCATTCAACAAATAAGTAATAAGCAATGAAAAATAAAAATGTTGTCATTACTGGTGCTAATGCTGGATTAGGATATGAAACAGCCCGCGCATTGGCTAAAATGGATGCTAATGTAATGATGCTTTGTCGTTCCAAAGAGAAGGGTGAAGCGGCTGCGGCTAAAATTAAAGCGGAATACCCCTCTGCAAATCTTCAGGTTTTAACCATTTTACTTGAATCTCAGCAAAATATACGACAAGTTGCCGGCCAGATAAGACAGATTTTTCCCGTCGTTGATGTTTTAGTGAACAATGCAGGTACCTGGATTTCTGAACTAACCTTTACTGAAGATAAGGTTGAATCTATGTTTGCCATAAACCATCTTGCCTATTTTCTGCTCACTCATGCACTTTATCCAAATTTAATATTA
>CAMDWC010000054.1 GCA_945878825.1 Haliscomenobacter hydrossis DSM 1100 | reverse complement strand
TGGATCAAGCTGATTCATTACTAGCTCATTATTTAACTGAGCATGGATTTACGGTTACACTGGATACTCAATCGAATTTCGCTTCACTTCAATCGGAACTATATAAGTATCAAGGTGTGATTCTTAGAAGTCGCTGGACACTTGACGCTGCCTTTTTCAAGGCTGCTCCTCATCTTTTATTTATTGGCAGATTGGGTGTAGGTATTGAACATATTGACGAGGAAAGTGCAAGAAAAAATAAGGTAACTATTTTCACTACACCTGAAGCCAGTAAAGATACCGTGGCTGAACATACCCTCGGTCTTCTGCTGATGATGCTAAATAAATTGGGAAAAGCAGATCGGGAAGTTAGTCAGAATATATGGGACCGAAATGCAAATAGAGCCATAGAACTAAAGGGTAAAAAAGTTGGAATACTGGGTTTTGGCAATATGGGCCGCGCGGTCGCCCAAAGATTGTCAGGATTCGAGGTGGAAATATTGATACGGGATATTTCTCCTAAGATAACCGTTCCTTCATATACTAAACAGGTTGAGGACGATGAATTTTTTAGTGAAACGGATATTTTAACTATTCATATTCCCTTAAATGAGACTAACAAATATTTTATAAATTATGCCTATTTAAAGAAGTTTAAAAAAGACATATTCCTAATAAATACGGCACGGGGAGGCGTTGTAGAAACGGAAGGATTAGTTAAACAGTTAAAAGAAGGAAAGGTCAAAGGAGCTGCACTGGATGTCATAGAATATGAAGAACAATCATTTAATGCCCTCGATATTTCTTCCTTACCGCCCCCTTTCCAGTATCTTAAAATGGCAGAAAATGTTATTTTAAATCCGCATCTAGCAGGTATATCTTATGAATCTGTGCCAAGGCATGCCTACGTTATGACAAAAAAAATTTCAAAATTATTTAAGCTCGACATGCATGTTGAATGAATTGAGGGAAATGGAAGGAAATGTTGATATAGTTTATAATATTGCCGAGATGTTACCAGGTTTGTATTTGCCAAATGCCTACGTTGTTAGCAAAGATAAACTTGGGAATTTAGCTCATATCAAACAAAAAGCTAACCCAGAAACCGTGGTAAGTTTCAAATTATCGATTAATGAATCACAAAACAGACTTTTTAAAATAATAAATGAATTATTACCCGATAAGCTGGAAAAAAAATATTCTCCCCCAAAAAAGAAAATTAAAACCCTGGAAGCCTTAATGACTGATGAGGCTGTGCAACCAAAAATCATTCAATTTGTACAAAGAAGGATGGATGAATTTCTAACTATTTTAGTTAAAAATAATTTTTTCCTTACCTGGGCTATTGATCGGAGAGTATTAGTAAAAGATTTTATTGTAAAATTAGAGACTACTTACTTACAACCTCACCTGACTTTTCATAGAGATGATTTGGGGGTTTCCTATCAATTGAGATTATCAAATAATGGGATTATATGGCGTATAAAAGATAAGGATGTTACGCCCATTTCAAATACACCAGGCTGGCTACTAGTAGATTATGTTTTATACAGGGTTTCACAGATCAATGGAAATATGGTTAAGCCATTTTTACAGAAAGATGAAATCCGAATTCCAAAAAGTTCAGTTAAATCCTATTTCCAAAAGTTTATTATAAAAATTGCAGCGACACTCGATTTCGAGGCTACTGGCTTTGCTGTCTTACAATCTGGAAAATTAACAGCTTGCCGTTTAGATTTGGTAGATCATTTATTTGGCGAAGGTAAGGTGTTACAGGTAAAAATGATTTATGAACAGACAGAATTTAGTTGGTATGATAAAAAGGACAAAAAAGCGGGTCTTTCTTTTCAAGGAGAAGAGGTAACGATTACCCAGATTACCCGCGATGCAAAGGCTGAAAGGGAATTTATAGATTTACTTCACCTTGCCGGATTAAATGTTATTGAGGGAACTGGCGTTTTTACCAGTAAAGAATCAGAGGATAAAAGTGATATTTTCGCCATGCTTCATTGGTTGAGCGAGCATAAGGTATCTCTTGAAAAGCAGGGTTTTATCATTGGCGAGGTAGTAGAATCCGGAATGCCCCTTTCATTGGACATCCCTACCCTAACGCTGGACACTAAACAAACAGGCGATTGGTTCGATATAGATGGCGCAGTTACCGTAGGAAAACATTCTTTTTCATTCAGACTTCTCGCTCCATACATTAGAAAAGATGAAAGACTCTATCCTTTGCCCGATGGCAGTGTTTTTGTGATTCCTTTGGAATGGATGAATAAATTTAAAGATATTACGCAATTTGCCAAGACAGACGAGCCGTCACTACGTATTAACAAAAGTCAATATACATTATTACAGGAGGCTGACATTTCCTTGCCGGAAACCTCTTTAACTACGACGATTGAAATACAACTTCCGCGATTTTTAAAAGCAGAACTGCGACCATATCAACTTACTGGTTACAAATGGCTGGCGGAACTATATCATAATAATCTGGGTGCTTGCTTGGCAGACGACATGGGTTTGGGGAAAACCCTGCAAACCATTGCCGTTTTATTGTATGCTAAAGAGAGAAAAATTGAGGAAGGAAAGGAATTTGAAAAAAATAATATAGGGCGGCAACTGGATATATTCGCAGCAAAAGATGCCAGTTTTCTTCAATCTTTACATACCCTGGTCATTTTACCCGCCAGTTTGGTATTTAACTGGGAAAAAGAACTTTCCCGATTTGCTCCCAATTTATTTGTCTATAAACACACAGGCAATAAACGTCATAAGGATATCCGATTGTTAAAAAGGTATGATGTCATTTTAACGACTTATCAAACAGTTATAAGGGACGCTACCCTTTTGTCTCAAATGACCTACGAATACATCATATTAGATGAAAGTCAACAGATTAAGAATAAGGATAGTGCTGCATTTATTAATATAAATGAACTGGAAGCTAATCATAAGATATCTTTGAGTGGAACACCTATCGAGAATTCCTTGTCTGATTTATGGTCGCAAATGCAATTTATCAATCCTGATTTACTTGGAAATTTTAATTTTTTCAAGAAAGAATTCATTTTACCCATAGAACGCATTGGTGATGAAGATAAAAAAGCAAAATTACGAAGCCTGGTAAGTCCATTTTTACTTAGAAGGACGAAAGAGGAGGTGGCAAAAGATTTACCCCCTTTGACAACACAGATTTTTTATAGTGAAATGTCTGTCGAGCAGAAAAAATTATATGAAAAGGAAAAGTCAGCGGCAAGAAACTATTTGCTTGAAAATTTCACTGACAATGATGCCCGCTTCAGAATGGAATTGCTCCAGACACTTACTAAATTAAGGCAATTGGTAAATCATCCTGTCCTGGTTTATGAAGATTATACTAAAGAAAGCGGCAAATTTCAGGATATCTGTGCAAAATGGGAAGAGGTGAAAAAGAGTGGTCATAAAGTTCTTTTCTTTAGTTCCTTTGTCAAACATTTAAGTATTTTCAAAGATTATTTTGAACAGACAAATACCCCTTATGCCTGGTTAACGGGCTCTTTAACGTCAGAAGAAAGACAAAAACAGATAACATTATTTGAAAATAACCCGACGGTACAGGCTTTTTTCATTTCTATAAAAGCAGGTGGAACGGGACTTAATCTGACCGCAGCAGACTACGTATTTATTTTAGATCCTTGGTGGAATCCCTCAACGGAACAACAAGCCATTGCGCGCGCTCATCGCATCGGACAAGAAAAGTCTGTGATGGCGTTAAAGTTCATCACCAGGGAAAGTATTGAGGAGAAAATACTGCATTTACAAGAAAAGAAAAGTCAGCTGGCTGAAGACATTTTAAGTGGTACCGGCACTCATCAACTTAATCGCAACGAACTCAATTTTTTACTCTCCTGATATAAGTTAGATGGTGTTTTTAGGCTAAAGTATAAACAACCCATCCAGGAAATAATACTAAAAAAAATAATTATTCCATTTCCGAAAGGAATAAAAGTTTCTAAGCCAAACCAACTATCTGTTTGAAATAAAAAGAGAAGCACAAAAACTAAACGAATAGATTCCCAATAAATGGCCTTTTTATTTCTATCCATTAATTCCGTGTAGGCATAAATAGAAATAAAGGCATAAATACCATAATAAAATATATTTGGGGAGCCAATTTTGGAGATGCTACCAAAGAAAAACAGGGTATTCAGCAAAATGAAAGCAAATTGCACCCAGGACCATAAAATTAGCTGATGATCTGCCGAAGGGTTAAATTTTTCATAATCATTGACATCCTCAATTTTTTCCACTGCGTATTTCTCTTTCACATCGTCTGGTCTCCAGCCGGTGGGTCTAAACCATATAGTGAGTTTGTCCCAAAAATTATTTGTCCGGATGGCATCTTTTATAAGCAACAACAGGTGTTGGAAATTTATTTTAATGGGATTCCATGTTCTCACTGGTCTTGAAACGCCATAAACAGCAGGTTCGTTTTCTAACTCCTCCTGAAAAGTGCCAAACCATTTATCCCAGAAAATAAAAATCTGACTAAAATTTTTATCCACATAAACGGGATTAATTGCATGATGGACCCGATGGTGAGCGGGCGTTACGATGATATTTTCCAACCAGCCCATTTTTTTGATGTAGCGGGTATGGTACCAGAACTGGGCAAATAAATGCAAAGGAGCTACCGTTGCAATAACTTGGGTTTCAACACCTATAATGGCACAAGGCAATAAGAAAAAAGTAAATAAATTGACAAAGGAAGAAATACTTTGACGCAAAGCACAGGCCAGATTAAATTCCTCGCTACTATGATGAATGATATGATTATTCCAGAGAATATTAACTCTATGCTGAAAACGATGCGTCCAATATCCTTGAAAATCCAATACGAAAAAAGTGATAATGAAGGCAAAAATCGTTGATTCGATATGAAAAAGGGCAAGATGTTGCACCATATAGCCATAGCTAATGATAGATACGCTCAACCCCAGAATATCCTTAATGGAATTAGTTATACCAGAACTAAGACTAGAGATAGTATCCATGGAAGGTGAAAACTTTTCCCCAATTTTCCATTGATAGACATATTCTATACTCATGAGCACCAGAAAAAAGGGAATCGCAAAAAGGAGCACAAAACCGTAAGTTTCCATTTTATGTCAAGTTAAAATCGATGGGTGAAAGATCATTTAAAACCAGAAAAGTATTGGCTTGGGAAAAATGTTTGTTACCATTGAAAGCACCTCTGGCTAAAGGCGAAGGATGAGCAGCTTCTAATATTAAATGCTTCATTGGGTCTATGAGATCGCGTTTTCTTTTGGCGTAATTACCCCAAAGCATAAAGACTACGGCATTTTTTTGTTTTGATAGCTTTTGAATAACAACATCGGTAAAAGATTGCCAGCCAATGGCCTGATGAGATGCCGCAACACCGTGTTCCACCGTCAAGCAAGCATTTAGCAATAAGACCCCCAGTTCCGCCCATTTAGTTAAATCTCCATGACTAGGTATAGGCAAATTCAAATCGGAAGATAACTCCTTGAATATATTCTGAAGGGACGGCGGAACTCTGACCCCTTGAGGAACAGAAAAGCTTAAACCCATAGCTTCATTGGGATTATGATAAGGGTCTTGCCCCAAAATCACCACCTTTACCTTATGGAAAGGGGTCATTCGAAAAGCTTCAAAAATTTTATTTCCCGGAGGATAAATGATTTTATCTTTCAATTTTTCCTCTTTGATGAAGGTGACTATCTCCTCAAAATACGGTTTATTAAATTCCTCTGCTAAAACTTCTTTCCAACTTTCCTCAATATTAACATTAGCCATATCGCAAAACCCTTTTAGGTAAAATTAACCTAAAAGAATTATATATAGTATAACCTCCTAAGAATTCTTTTTTATTTTAATAAATCATCAAAAATAAAAAAAGAGACGTCAATCTTTGATTGACGTCTCTGAAATAGGTGTAAATAAAAAATAAAGCTACTTTTTAGTAGCAGTAATGAAAATATAATAAAAATAGTGAGTTACACACAAAAAAAGCATGTAACCCACTAATATAATATATTTTACTATTCTTTAATACGTATGATTCTCCTTGTGATCTGTTGATTTCCAAATTTAAGTACGGCTATATAAATACCTCGCGTTGTACCCAATGTTGGTTCCCATCGGAATTGATGCACTCCCATCTCATTATTCAATACCGTTTTCATTATTTTTTTACCTGACAAATCTGTTATTACTAAAGTAGCCTCCCCCTTTTGAGGCAGATAATAATGAATATTCGTGTTTTCAGAGGAAGGATTGGGATAAATATCCATCCATAATTTATCCTCTGCCCATTTATTATCAAAAATGCCTTTATTTATAACTTGGGTCTCCTCTTCCTGAGCATTACAATTAAATTGAACCTGTATAGGAATAGGCGTTGAGAATGAAGTGAAACAACCTGAAATTGGAAGGGTATATTGAACCCTATATTCCAAGGTACCCAACCGATTTGTTGGCGGATTGTAAGTTGACAAGGTATCCTTAAGCAAATAAATATAGGAAGTTCCTGGAATCCTGTATTGCCAGACAAACCTTGGATTAGGATGATTAGGATTTGTACCTGTCACCCTCAGCTGAATAGGTTTGTTTAAACAAACTAAGGTATCTGTTGCGCTCACCTGTATCCTGGGCTGTTCCGAAATAGTGGCACGGAGTGTATTGGAAGTTAATGACGCGCAACCAAATACGGGATCTGTCATTCTCGCTCTATAAAATAATCTCGATGGAAGTCCGGCACTTATTTTATACCGAACATTCTCAGATGCTGCCAGCCTCAACCATTGGGACGAATCAATACTACTTTCCCATGTTATTAAGGATAGATTACCACCACCCAGTTTTCTGGCATCCAGGAAGAGATTACCCCCTGTACAAACTACCGTATCTGTTTGAGTGATTGAAAAAGTGGGCGTTCTCCTAACTAAAACAGAAAGGGTATCGGAGTAGGTGGGTTGACAATTGAATACTTTTGAACTAACAGCCGCTCTAAAGAAATAAACGCCGGCCGTATCAGGAATATGATTATAAAATGTTCCGACGGCTCCGGAAATGGGACGCCAACTGGTAAAACTATCCCTGACTTCCCACTGATAATTTATAGAATCAATGAATGGTTGCGGTCTGAATGTAGTGTAAAGTACATTCGTGGAGCCAACACATACTTCCTTGTAGTTTGCATTTAAGGTAGCCTTTGGCACTAAAAGACCCTGCACTGCTATATTATTGGAATAAATAAAACCGCAAGAAGTTCCGCCCTCTATAACCATCCTGATATAATACAGTTGTGGGGTGCTCACCGTTAAATTTTCAATAGTTTTTGTTGCCTCCAATATGGTAAACCAATTCAGTTTGTTTACGCTATATTGCCAGAAATATCTTCTACCCGGTTGTGTAGCCTGATTGGAAGTGACCCGAAAAAATTCTCCAACACATATTTCTATCGTTGGTGAGGAAATAAATACACCAGGTAGATTGATCCCAGCTATTTTTAATCCAGGGGTAATAACAGAATCACATAGGTAATTGGGAATTACCGCAATCATCCTGTAAAAATTAATTCCAGGGTTTACAAATGAACTGTAAATGAAATTATTAGCTTCGGGAATAGTTTCCCATTGCACACTATCCGCACTTATCTGCCAGGCATAACGAATAGTACCAACATAATTGGGTGTAACAGGTGCCCTCATTTCAAAGGCTTCTCCCGCGCAATATTGTGTTTTAACCGTAGTAATTTTTGCCCGATATCGGGTAATTACATTCACCAGCACAGGAGTAGCGCTTGTTTCAGGACAATTTCCTCCTTTTGCCTGCAAAGTGCCTCTATAATAAATGACGCCGGCCCGAGAAGTTGGTACCCGATAACTAAGCTGACCTGCACCGGCGATGGAATCAAATTTTAATCCGTCTACGCTGGCAAACCATCTGTATTTCAATCTATTTTCCTCTATAATATTAGAACTCATGGTTAGATTTAGTACATCATCCTCACAATAGGTATTATTTACCTGATTTAAAGCTGCGCTGGTAGCACCGAGCTGGGTGATAACAACAGGTCTGGAGAAAAATTCAGGACAAGAAGAACCACTAGAACTTACGCGAACCCTAAAGGTTAATACCCCTGGATCAGGTGCTGAAACTTTAAGCTTAGAGCCAGTCTGACCTGTCAGATTCAGCCAATTTCCTATATATTCCAGTTGTTGCCACTGAAATCTTAAACCTTGGATATTTCCAAGTGATTTAACCTCTATCAAAGACGTACCGCCAAAACAAAGTAACGTATCCTGAATGCTCGTAGTAAAGTCATCAAACCCGGCAGACCTAATATAGATAGCAGGCGTAGTGACGGCCGGGCATATACTGCTATCTATCTGAAGCACCGCCCTGTAATACCCTGCTTTGTCACCAGTTAATTGATTAACGGCCAGTTTATCACCCACGGCATTATTGATATTTGTCCAATTAATGCCATCCACACCATACTGCCATCTATATTTAATGGGAAATGTAATATTTGTCCCCATCGATGCAGTTAAGGTTGTGGTAACGCCTGGGCAAAGAATAGGATTGTCCCCTTGATTCGTAGTTAGCGTTGCTGCATTCGTTTGCACACCTCTGATGGTAATCGTATTGGAATAGGCCACACAAGTTGAACCCAACTTTAAAATCTGAACTCTAAAATAATAGATACCTGTAGTGGTTATATTAAAACGTTCCGTTAGGGATCCAGCTTCCGCAATGGTGTTCCAGAATTTATTATCTCTGCTAAATTGCCATCTGTATAAAACGTTGGAAGAATTATCAGAAACAATAGCGGTAACAGGCACGTAATCTCCTTTGCAAGCATATCTAACATCAGATTGTATGGTAACAGATGGTAATTTTTCACCCGTTAATTGAATGGCATTTGAAAAGGAGATACCACAGGTACCTGCAGGATTTTGTACCCCTACCCGATAGAAAAATCCAGGATCAGTTACGGGTGCATACCACTGATAGAAAGAAGGTACATCGACAAATTCCCACTGTATACCATTTCGACTTCTTTGCCATTTATAGGTCAAGGAATCGCGATTTGCACCGGTAACCACAGCGAAAATGCGATGGAAATTTGCTACACATTTTTCATCAGCATCTTGTTGAAGAGATAGAGTGAAGTTTGGAATAACCGTAATTTCTAAAGAGGTGGAGGTTGCACTGGCACAAATAGCGTCGCCCACCTGCATTCGCAATTGATAACTGGTTTTTCCTGCTGTCTGAGTGGGCGCGATATAAAAAGAATCATTAGCCCCTGTTATTTGGGTAAATGCACCGGTTCCAACTCTTCTAAACCATTTCCAGGTAACGGGCAGATTAAAGCCTCTGCTGGAGATACCTTGCAATCTAACCTCCTCCCCTGCACAAACCGTCAATTTATTGGCAGATAGAACGACATTGGGAATGGAAGTAATAGAAACTCTTACAGATGGTGAAATAGTAAGCGGACAAGCTAACATATTATTTGTGAGTCTTAATCTATAAAATTTGTCTGACAGAACGCTGGCTTGAACGGTATAATTGATAGCAATAGCCCCAAGTATAGGTTCCCAAATCTTATTATCTACACTTGATTCCCATTGATACAGAACGGGGGTATTTGCCACATTGGTTACTACGGATCTTATAACTACCGGTGAACCAACACAAGAAACAGCTTGTTCTGCCTTCACTGACACAGAAAGACCCCCTTGAAATGATACAGGAATAGGTTCAGAAAAAACGATACCACAGGAATAACCCGGAACTGTGAGTTGTGCTCTATAAAAAATAATACCCGGTTCATTGCTTTTTATACTGACTTCTGCCTTCTCTCCTCCCGGTATGAGCGTATAATTAATTCTATCTCTACTTGAATACCATTGAATAAAGGGTTGTACAGGTATGTCCCTCCAAGTAGCCCTCAAAGTAACACTATCATTTTGACAAACTTCAGATTTAGAGGCTATTCCACTTACCGCAAACGTTGGAATTATGGAAACCTTGGACACCGACGAAGTACCTGTGGCACAATTACCCCCTATGCTTCCGGAAATGACTCTGAAATAAAACAGTCCGGAATCTGCCGCTGGAAAGCGGTAATTGGTAGAATCCGCACCAGGGATATTCACCCAACTCGTTCCATTTCTGCTTTGTTGCCAAAACACGGGAATGGATACAGTTGATCCTGATAATTGGGCTGTTAACAAAATGGGCTGACCTTGACAAAAGGTACCCGAAGCGGGGATAATCTTAATTTCAGGATTGTTAAAAATATTAATTTCCTGTCTTATAGAATAACTGGTGTCACAAGAAATAGGATTATCCCAAACCTTTAACCGAAGAAAAATAGTTCCTGTCGAATCGGGAACCCATCGCAGTCTTAAGCCTATTGCACCATTGATAACATTCCAACGATTACCATCTTTACTCCATTGCCACTGAAGACCTTGAGTACCTGCAATACCTGTGATATTTGCTTCTCTTACCAGGGTATCTCCCTTACACAAAATATTATTTCCTGATCTTATGGTAGCTATAATACCCGCTTTAGAAACTAATTTTAATACATTTGAAAAGCTGGAATCACAATCAGAAACACTACTTTTATAAATGAATCTAAAAAACTTTGGCGTAGTTTGATTCCAGGTTAAACCATAATTAAATGAATTGTTGCCAATGGTTCTCCAGGAAATAGAATCATTTGATTCCTGCCAGATAGATGAAAAAGGCTCTGTTTCAGGTTGTAAGGTATTAGCTGCCAATATGACAGAGGCTCCAGAACAAGGATTCAATGTACTTGCTCCAATGCGTACAATAGTATTTCCTTTTTTACGAACCAATACACTATCGGTAAAAAAGGGAGAACAACCTATTCCGGCGTTCAAGTACCTCAATCTATAATAAACCGCTCCGTTTATGGTATCATTTCCATTATACGACAAAGACGTCGCTCTGGAAATATCTGTCCAATCGGAAAAATCTTTTCTTTGTTGCCATTGAAAATTTAGACGGCCAACCCCTAATCTATTTATCGTCGGCGTTAAATTAAAAGGGCTGCCAAAACATAAATTAATTTCTCTGTATGATAATGAAACCATTGATGTTTCCCCAACGTTCCATTTTATTTCGTTGGAAAACAACCTATTACAAGTTATTCCTTTAATCTCCATAGAAACACGGAATGTATAATTCCCTAACCCATTCGCTGTGTAAAGTAAAGAGCTATCTCTGGTTTCCGATAATAAATGCCAAACCCCTGTATCCTTTTTAATCTCATATTTATACGTAATAGCGTCAGGTAAATTGGTCAGACTTTTTAAAACTAAGGTCATTTTACTTGCACTACCTAAACAAAGCGTGTCGGCTGGCGAAGATAAAACCAGTGAAATCAAATTGGAGGTATCAGATTCTAACAGGCCAATATTTGAAAAAATGGAGTCACAATTGCCATAATTTGAGGGTAAGAATCTAACTCTGATATAAGATTTTCCCGTTGCAGGCGCCTGGTAGGTTAATACCTCCGTATTAAATCCAGACACATTATTCCAATTATTTCCATTGGTACTTTGTTGCCAGTTATAAATACCTGGCAGATTTGGCGTCGCTGTAGCAGTTAAACTAATACTTTCCCCAGGACATAATTTTGAGGAAGGAAAAAGCACGGCAACGGAAGGAATGGTATCTACTCTTATAGGTAATTCTCTGGATATCAGCTCTGGACAAGAAGCTAATTTCCTTTTATATTTTAATCTAAAGGTATAAAAACCTGTATTCAGATTATTATTGTTATAGGCCGATAAGTTGGCACCGGGTATATTATTCCATATTTGAGTCTGTCTGTTTAATTGTTGCCATTGATAATCAAATCCAATACTTCCTCCTGTTGGAGCTATGGAAATGATTTGAAGCGGTTTGCCCTGGCAGATTAAAGAATCGTTAGCAACCACATTTACTAAAGTAGTATCTAAAATATCAACTTTGAATGCTGGAGAAATAGCTGTTTGGCAGGCTGAAGGTCCATCGACACTAACTCTGAGTTGATAAAATGATGAAGTAGGTTCATTTCCAGATAGGACCAGATTTGTTCCAGACGATGCGGGCAAACTGTCCCAGGCTATACCATTTACGCTTTTAAACCACTGTCTTCGAAGCAAAGTAGTTGTCCACGGTGCGAACAATTTCTCTTTTAATGTAACGGCATTTCCCAAACAAATCGTTGTTGAATCATTTGTTTCTATTTCCACCTGGGGTTGAATAATTACTCTTACGGTAGCTGGTGCTGAAGTGATTAGTGGACAATCGGACCCTGGGGCACTCAGTTGAAAACGATAGGTAAAATCACCTCCTGACTGAGAAATAAAAGAATAGGTACTATCAATGCCTGTCGACACCGTATTCCAGGTGAGACTATCTATCCTGGATTGCCATACATATTGCAAATTATATTCCCCTGAATTTTGGGTATTCGCATTAAAATTTACCTTCGCATTTTCACAAAAAACATTATTATTTATGCCGATAGTAGCTGTAGGACAGTCTGTTGCAATAAATTTCTCCTGATTAACGGCTATTTTAATTAATTTTCCGGCACCCGTCAAAAACAAGGTATCGTTTCTATTTAACGGTCCATTATAAATAGCTGAGACTAATTCAATCTGCGTGGCACCTATTCCTGTATTTTGGCTTAAGGTTAACCAACTACTGTTTTTTGATATATTCCATTCTGCATTTCCGGTGATATTGAGGATTTTCTTTCCACCCGCTGCTTTAAAGTTAAAAACCAGCGAGGAGGCGTCTAATGCAAAATCTGTAGCATCACAATTTGTGAGGCAGGAAGCCTGGGCAATCGTATTTCGAATTACATTTCCAGGCTGAACTCCGAAACCAAGAGAAAAATTAACCCCTACCCTTCTCAAGTGACAATAAGACATGATGGTTCCACCAGCGGCGGGCAAACCAAAACTATTACAACCACCTTCCGTGGAATAACAACCATCGATAGCTGTATTATTGCCATTCCATACGCAGGCATGGGTATGACTTGAGCCGAGGGTATGGCCTAATTCGTGCGCCATTACAAATACACTCCATGAATAAGTTGGGAAACTTTGAAATGAGTCATCAATACTGGCAAAACTTAATCGAAAACGGGAAGGCGAACAAACCCCACGCACCCAGGCGATACCTCCACTGGCTTTATAGGAAATCAATTGACCAATATCTCCTGTAAACGAGGTTCTTGTTGCCCCAAACTGGGTGAGCATTTCCTCTGAATCGGAACCGTTATATGGACTTGGAATATCCCATATTTTCACTCCAGAAAGCCTTATTTGAACACCATCGTTTGAAAAAAGTGTACTGACCTGGTTAAAAAGACTCGTTAAAAATTGTAAAGAGGGCGCTACACCACCTTTATCTTGAAAAATATCATAATCAAGCTCGTAATATACTTTTATACATTTTGGTTCCGCTCTCAGGGTTCCAAAAGATTTTAATTCTTCCGCACGATAAGGTTCTCCCTCTGCTGCGGCACATTCATAAGTCTTTCTTATGGGCAAAGATGAAACGGGATAAAGAACATGGTTAACATAAGCCCCTATTGCAACATGGGTATTAGGGTTCATTTGAAAATTTCCCCGCTCTGGAAAACTCACAAAACCAGTTATTCCGTTATCAAAAATACTCATCGATACCAGGGTACCTTTATGCCCTTTCACCGTACCCCGATAATGAACACCGTCAGACGGCAAACTTATTTTTTTACCCGAGGCCGTTTCTATACTGGCTAAATTATCCCATATTTTAACCTTTTCTAAAGCTAAAACCCAATTAGATTCATTTTCCAACGGGATAATCAAATCCCATCTATCAGGCTCATTCGCGAGTATTTTTCTGATGCTATTCCTGGAAGTGGTAAATAAAAATTTGTTTTCTAAACTATCAAGCAATGGGTCAGACGTTCTAATATCAGATTGTAAGGGTATAAAGAAAGTGTCCTGCGCCTTTACTACCATCGACAGCGATACCAATAAAAAGACCATTATTACCTTAATATTAAGTAAATAGGCAGAAAAAAAAGTTAAATAAGGTTTGTGTATCATCCGTTTAAATTTTCATGCTGAAATATAGTAATTTCAAACACAACTTTATTAATCTTAATTTTTTGAATGCAATTATCATGCCTTAATTAAAAAAAAATGATTTAGCCTAATTTTAAGCCTTAAATTTGTAAAAAACAAATATCATTTCAACACCATTAGACATATTATCAAAATATTGGGGGTACCAAAAATTCCGACCTTTACAAGCAGAGATTATTTCTGCCGTTTTGGAGGGTAAAGATACCCTTGCTTTGTTACCAACAGGCGGAGGAAAATCGGTGTGTTATCAGGTGCCAGCTCTTTGTCAAGAAGGTATATGTCTGGTTATTAGCCCTTTAATTGCTCTCATGAAAGACCAAGTGCAACAACTGGTAAAGCGAAATATTTCAGCCGTTGCCCTATACTCCGGACTCAGACAAAATGAGATGGACAGATTATTGGATAATTGCACTTATGGTCAGGTAAAATTTCTTTATATATCCCCCGAAAGACTTTTTACAGAACGATTTTTAATCAGATTATTGAAATTACCTCTAACCCTCATTGCGGTGGACGAGGCACATTGTATATCTCAATGGGGCTATGATTTCAGGCCTGCCTATTTAAAAATCGCAGACATCAGAACCCATTTTCCCAAAGTGCCCATTCTTGCGTTAACCGCTACGGCTACTCCGGAGGTAGCCCAGGACATTCAACATAAGCTTGATTTTAAAAATCCTGAAGTTTTTAAAGATTCATTCACAAGAGATAATCTTTCCCTTGTTGTGAGGAAAACAGAAGACAAGGAAAAGGAATGTCTGAAAATACTGCAAAAACTAGATGGTTCCGCTATTATTTATGTAAGAAACAGGAAAAAAACAAAAGATTTAGCTGCTTTTCTTACCTCAAATAGAATATCAGCCGACTTTTACCATGCTGGCTTGAGCATGGAGGAAAGATCGACAAAACAAGATGTGTGGATTCAAAAT
>CAMDWC010000053.1 GCA_945878825.1 Haliscomenobacter hydrossis DSM 1100 | reverse complement strand
TTTCTGTGCCTTTAGCAGGTCAAAATTCAATGGTTTGCAGAGGGTCAAATTTTGAAGTAAATATTCAGAATAAACAGGTGAACAGATCGCTAACCTACGATTGGCAAACCAATGGAAAGCTGGTTTCAGGTCAGGGTTCTTCTTTAGCTACCTTTAAAATGGATACGCCCACCCTTATTACCCTTAATCTCTCCAATGCCCTTGGCTGTAAATCTACCTTAATTTTTCCAGTGGCAATACATGGGCCAATTAGGTCTGGGCTTGAAAATGACAGGTTGTTTTGCAGAAATGCTGCTTCACCAACAAACCCTGGATTTAATCCTGCGCTTAATTATCAGTGGACACCTGCAACAGGATTAAGTAATCCTGCTATTGGTAATCCAATTGTAACTATCTCAGATAACATAATTTATCAAGTAAAAGTATCTGATTCTGCCACAGGTTGCGATACAACGGTATCTTTCAGCGCAAAATTAAGAGCATTTCCTGCCAAGACCGGAGTGGAAAATTCAGTTTTTATTTGTGCAAATATTGCAGAGGAAGTCAACAAGTCTTTTAATCCTGTGCTTACTTATCAGTGGACACCGGCGGTAGGATTAAGTAATCCAAACATTGGTAATCCTAAGATAACAACCTCTGAAAATAGGGTGTATCAAGTTAAGGTTACAGAGCCTGTGACTGGTTGCGATACCACCATTTTTGTTAACGCCATAGTCAAACCTTTTGGTGCAGAACTCGGTATCGACAGCCTGTCAACGGTTTGTTATAACGTTGGAAAACAAATTAATCCAAAGTTTAATAATACATTGATTTATTCATGGAGTCCGGCCAAAGGCCTGAGCGAAACGTCCAAAGGTAATCCTACGGTTACATTGAAAGAATCAATGTCTTATAAGGTGAAGATTCAGAATCCTGCCTCTGGTTGTGATACCACAATATCCGTGCGCGTAGAAGTAAGTCCTATGCTTCCCGTGGTGGAATTGGATACCACACTTGATTTTTGCCCGGGTATTCCCAAAAAGATAAAGCTACCTGAAAGCCCTTTAGTGACCTATTTATGGTCTCCTTCAACGGGCCTGGATAATGCTAATGTGGCAAATCCTACGTTTACTTTGAAGAACAACCAAATTTATACAGTAAAGGTAACTGACCCAAAAACCAATTGTAATTTGGTTTGGAAAGTAAATGCCCGCGTAAGTCCAGAAGCTATTATTTCTGCAGGAAGAGATACGACGTTATGTAACTATGGTCCTTATACTTTGACGGCAACTTCTTCCATTCCCCTTTCTTTACAATGGTCAAGGTTACCAGATTTCTCCAGTAATCTGGGTAATCAGGCTACCTTAAAAAGAGATACCTTGAGTAGGGGTGAAAATACATTTTATTTCAAAGCAACAGACGCTAAAGGCTGCTTCTGGAGAGATACCGTGGTAATTAGTGCGGGTCCAGTAGAGGCTTCTATGCCAGATAATTATGTGGTTTGTAAACCAGTCGATTTAACTACCGTTACCATTAAGGATAATGATTTAAATCAGGGCTTGAAAAATTATAGCTGGTTTCCTGTAAATTCGCTGACTACCAAACCAAATGAGGGGCCTAATGCCATTTACAAAATAAACGCAACCACCCTGGTGAATGTTAATTTTGAAAATAAATATGGCTGTAAGAAAACCCTGGAAACCCAGTTGGAACTTATTGATATTAAAGTGAATATTACCACCGATAGGGAAACGCTGATAAAAGGTAATAATGAGATAGCTAATATTTCGGTGACCGGTTGTACCGATTGTGCTTATGCCTGGACGCCTCCTACTGGCTTAAATTCAACAAACACCGCCTCTGTAAGAGCCACACCTCAGGATACGACCATTTATAAGGTGGTTGTTTCGAAAAAGGGTTGTAAGGAGGAGAAAACAATTCGTATCAACGTAGATAATGTGAATTGCGGCGAACCAAATATTTTTGTACCCAATGCCTTTACTCCCAATAATGACGGTAATAATGATATCCTTAAAGTTAGGGGAAGATGGATTTCAAAACTTCAATTTGTTGTTTATAATAGATGGGGACAAGAGGTGTTTACAACCACGGACGTAAATAATGGGTGGAACGGCGTTTTCAAAGGTAATGCGGTGGCACCCGATGTATATAGCTACTTCCTTCAGGTTACGTGTCTGGACAATAAAATTTTTATGAAAAGAGGAAATACAAGTCTGATTAAATGATTTTTTCATTTCATTTATTGACAATCATTGGAAAATGGCAGCCTCGGTTGCCATTTTTCATTTTTTGGATTCTTTACATTTACATCCTGTTTTATATTAAATAAAATTCGTATATTTGTAATTATATTGATGATAAGCCATTAAGGTCTTTTTTGATCTTCATCGAGAAAATGAAAACTACAACATGGGGAGCATAAACAAAAGTTGGTTTTACTCTTATGCAAATGATAGGTCAACCTATCGCCTTGTTATTTTGTGTTTTTCCTTTTTTCTTTTCTCAAAATCTCTATTTGCTACCCATATTGTTGGAGGTGAAATAGGTTACAGGTGTCTTGGGAATAATAATTTTGAAATTACATTACGCGTTTTCAGAGATTGTTTCAACGCAGCAGACGGAGCCTATTTTGATGATCCGGCAACCATAGGTGTTTATAACAGAGAAGGCATTCTAATTTCTACGTTCACCTTAAGTCCTATCGGTAATGACACGCTAAGTGAAGGTTCTGACCCTTGTCTCACCATTTCCACGCCAGTTTGTGTGCATACCACTACCTATAAAGATACCATAAATCTCTTGCCAAGGTTAGGTGGATACCGATTTGTTTATCAGCGTTGTTGTAGAAATCAAACCATTGTAAATATCACAAATCCGCTGGAAACAGGTGCCACTTTTGATATTTTGCTGACGGAAGCAGCCATGGTAGATTGTAATTCCAGTCCTGTTATCAATTCATGGCCACCTGTTTATGTATGTAATAACAGACCCTTACTGGTAAATTCAAAAGCTTCTGATGAAAATTTCGATTCCTTAGTTTACAAATTCTGTACTCCTTTTCAAGGGGCTACTTTTGCCATTCCAAAGCCTGTTCCTCCTGATGGTTTCCCTTATGATACGGTGGTTTGGGTTCGTCCTACTTACAGTTTGTCAAATATGCTGGGTGGAAATTCCCCTCTCGTTATTGACTCAAAAACAGGAATAATGTCGGGGGTGCCTCAAACATTGGGTCAGTTTGTCGTAGGCGTTTGTATCGAAGAATATGATAAAGTAACTAAAGCGTTACTTTCAGAAACAAGAAGAGATTTTCAGTATAATGTGGTGAATTGCACAGGTTCCAATGCAGCATTTAGCGTGCCCGACAAAATTTGTAAAAATTCGGAAGTTACCGTTTTCCGGGAAAATCCTGAAGCGAGCACTTTTGAATGGTACCTGGGTGAAGGGGAAGATAAAGAGCTTATCAGCAGAGATTTTGTGGTAAAATTGAAGTTTGACGAAATTGGTTTTTATGTTCTTACTTTAAATACCGACAAGGGTCAGTTTTGTGAAAGTACCCAGTCACGTCGTTTCCAGGTGATTGGCACGGAGCCTGATTTTTCCATTGATAAACTGGATTTTCTGTGTGAAAATTTTTCTCGCTTTTCTTTAAAAGATAAATCTGTTACTAATGATGTAACAACCCCACAATATTTATGGACCGTTTCCTTTGGAAATAGCGTTTTGACAAGCACACTGAAATCTCCCGTTTTTGATATTCCACTAGGGTCCACAGGTAGTATTTCTTTAAAGATGACCGCCTCTAATTGTGTCGATAGCTTGACCAGGGTGTTTTCCACCAGTCCATCTTCAGGTAGTGATTTTAATTTATTTATTAATAAGGTAGATCAATGCCTCGATTCACTGGTTTTACAGGCAAATTCAACACTGCCTGTAAATGAATTTTTATGGTTAAATAATGAGCATAAAGTTATTGCTTCCGGTAGTCTCATCTCTTTGGCCTGGTCTGCAAATAGACCTTCCAAATTAGTCGCCATAAACAATTTGGGTTGTAAAGATACCTTGACGCTATCTCTTAATACTTTAACACACTTCCCATTTACGCTCAATTATCCTGATTCTTTGGTTTTTTGTGATTCGATAGCTAAAAAAATAATCCCAATCTTTTCAAACTCAGCTACCCTTTTACGTTTAAAATGGACCTCCAATGAGAAGGGAATTTTAAATGATACATCGGCCTCTCCAACCTTTGGCTATCCATTATCAGCGCATTTTGCTTATGTCAGTATGTTAAATACTTTGGGCTGTGAAAAGCTTGACTCTGTAAAGTTAATACCAGGAAAAATAAGTTTGTTACCGCCTTTTCCTCCTGATTCTATTAAAATATGCGCTAATAATGAGTTTAAATTAGAGGTAAAAACGCTTTCTTCTCCCTATGATAACAAGTATCAATGGACTCCCGCAAAGGTAGTTAAAGAAGGGCAAGGCTCTCCTGCCATAGTTATTTTGACCGACAAATCATCTAACCTACAACTAAAAATTACCAATACAGTGGGGTGTTCAATCAATAGGGATTTTAATCTAAATGCGCAGACCTTCGATCCTGCCTTAGACACGTTGATTACTGTTTGTACCCAAACGCCCATTGTCTTAAATGCTGGATTTAATCCTTCATATACTTATCTATGGTCTCCAGGTTTCGGTTTAAGCAGTAACTCTATTGGAAATCCAATATTTTCATCTTCCGTAAGTAGAAATTATAAAGTAACTGTAACCAATCAATTCAATAATTGTAAAATAGTTAAGGAAGTTGCCGTAAAAAAGGGGTTACTTAACCAGATTAGCCTGGGAAATGATACGACGCTTTGTGATATAGATAAGTATTCATTGTCGGTCAATGGTTTTACAAATGGCATTTCCTACCGTTGGTCAAAGGACGCAAATTTTAATACAATCATTGGAACAGGAAAATTTGTTTCTACTGTTTTAAATCAAGGATTAAATTCATTTTTTGTAAAAGCAACAGATTCGATAGGTTGTGTTTTGACAGATTCTATTCGTGTCAGGTTAGCTTCTATTATGGCGACCATGCCGCCTTCTCTCGTTCTTTGTAAACAGCCTGATACGGTCATAGTTAATGTGAAGAACCTCGATTCCCTGCAAATATTAAGTTATAACTGGTTCCCAAAAGGAGGTTTGTTTTTAAATCCGCTCAATAGTTCTGTAGGTAAATTTTTAATGCGAGACTCGGGGAGAGTTAGCGTTTCCCTCCTTAATCAATATGGATGTAGAAAAGAACTTAACACGCAGATTTCTCTTTTTAATAATGGCATTCCCGTAACCTTTTCAACGGGCAGAGATAGTACTTTATGTACTTTGGGAAGTATTGAAATTAAAGTAAATACTAATTTGGCAATTAGGCCAACCTGGTCGAAATCACCAACTTTCAATACTATTTTATCAACAGGGGATAAAATTATTTATACCACTGAAAGGGGCATAAATACGCTGTATATTAGAGGAGAAAATACAGATAAATGTGTGTATTTGGATACTATTAAATTATTTGTATTTCCCATAGCAGCTTCTATGCCAGATAATTATTCTGTGTGCTTACCCTCAGATACTATAAAAATTCAGGTGACAGATAAAGATACATCACAGTTTTTAAACTATTTATGGGCGCCAAATGGGGTAATTAAATCTGACCCTTTAGAAGGTCCCATCGCTTTGGCTAAGATCACAAAAGATACTACGGTATCTGTTTTGTTAATGAATAAGTATGGGTGTGAATCTACGCTAAGAACAAAGTTAACCTTGATTAATCCTACAGTAAAACTTACTGCAGATGTTGAAACATTAATTAAAAACAAGGGCGATAAGGCTGTAATAAGAGTCAGTGGATGTGAAGGTTGTCAATATTTATGGTCTCCTTTTAATACCCTGAATAGTTTAACGGATAGTGTAGTTATTGCCATGCCTAACGATACAACTATTTACAAGGTAATTGCCAGTAAATTGGGGTGTTCTGTTACGGGAACCATAAGAATTAACGTCGATGATGTTCAATGCGAGGAGCCAAATATCTTTGTTCCCAATGCATTCACACCAAATAATGACGGTAATAACGATGAATTGCTCGTAAGAGGACGTTGGATAACCTCCCTTCGGTTTGTGGTATATAATAGATATGGACAGGAGCTGTTTAACTCTAATAATCAGTTAGAGGGTTGGGATGGCACATACAAGGGTAAAGATTTGGGACCCGATGTTTTTGGCTATTATCTTACCGTTCGGTGCGTAGATGGTGGAAATTTTGCCAAACGTGGAAACGTAACATTAATTAAATAGGACGTTGTATATTTGCAGAAATTCTTAAAAAGGTGCGGAATAGATTTTTACTTTTTACATTTTTTTTACTGCCTTGTTTTAAATTGTCCGGACAATGTACGTCGGTTAAAATTGAAACCGATGCATTTGATAGTACAAGAGTAATTTACGATAAACCTATAAATATTGGCGGGTTGGTCACCTCTAATTTCGAAGTGGAAGAGGGAAATAAAATGGTGGAAGAAGCTAAATTATTAGTTACTTATGCCGAAAATGATTCAATTGAGTCGTTTTTTCTTACTTTGGCATTAATGGAATGGGAATATCAGGTGCTGGAAGCGGGAGAAAATGTAATGCTTTTATTGGACAATGGAAGTATTGTTAAGTTAAATACAGTAGAGGATAGGGGAACGCTGGATAAAAAAACAAATATGAGAAGATATGAGGCAGTCTGTGTCCTCCCCATCGATTTATATTACGCTTTGGCTCATTTCAAAACAGATAAAATCAGGTTACAATATAAAAGCGGCATAAAAAGAACTATTTCCTTGTTTACGGAACAGCAAAAAAAGTTTCAGCAAACTATACGTTGTGTAGGAGAAGCGGCGGGGGTTATGCCTGTTAAACCTTAGATTTATTTATAGGCTTTTATCCAAGCAAATGCCATGCTTTCCATGACCTTCTGTAGTTCTGACTGGTTATCTTTTTGATCTTGCAGGCTTGTTAATGAGGGTAGGTTCTTAGCATAATAAAGTTGTTGATTTGGCATTTCTGTCAATGTACTGGCAAGAATTCTGGCATAAGGGAAATGGGGATCAACCTCGAGCATAATGTCAGAAATAAAGCGGACCACTTTTTTGTAAGCTAGAAAAAATCCATTTTTATTTTCTTCGGTAACTTCCTTAATTCTATACACTTTATCCGCTTGACTTACCATGATACTATGTAGAATATCTTCATCAATGTAGTTAATTTCGTCGTTTTTCATCATACTATCCAGTATGCCGGCTATGGCAATTTTTAGTTTCTCTTCTGGAGAATTAATATTTTCTAATTTATTTTGAATATTTATGTACATATATTCCCAATACCAATTTGACAAATAAACCAGGAGCAGGTGTTTGTTTTCAAAATATCTATAAATAGATGCTTCCGTTGAATTAATTCTAGTGGCTAATTTTTTGAACGTAAAATGCTCAAAACCTAGTTCGGCAATAAGAATAATGGAATGTTTTAATATACTTTGTCCTAAAGTGGTTTCTTTTGGATTTCTTAGGCATAATCCACCATGAATGTTTACCAGCATTTTATTTTAAAATTTATAGAATTTAAAAGTGTAAAATACGACTAAAATTTTTACCTAAAGCATAATTTAAATCTTTAATTTGGCACTCGATTTTACATAAGAAAATTTATTTTCATGAATGAACTGGAGATTAATAAGCGGAAAACATTTGGAATTGTAAGTCACCCCGATGCGGGAAAAACTACCCTTACAGAAAAGCTGCTTCTTTTCGGAGGCGCTATCCAAGTGGCCGGTGCCGTTAAGTCTAATAAAATAAAAAAATCAGCCACTTCCGATTTCATGGAAATTGAAAAACAAAGAGGTATTTCCGTGGCCACCTCGGTGATGGCTTTTGATTATAAAGATCTTAAAGTAAACATCTTAGATACGCCCGGTCATGAGGATTTTGCCGAAGATACCTATAGAACCCTCACTGCCGTAGATAGTGTTATTGTAGTTATCGATGTGGCAAAAGGGGTTGAAAGTCAAACCGAAAAATTAGTGAAGGTTTGCCGTATGAGAAATACGCCTATCATAGTTTTCGTAAATAAATTAGACAGGGAAGGGAAGGACGCTTTTGATCTTCTGGATGAAATAGAAAGTAAACTCGATATTCAGGTTACTCCCCTAAGCTGGCCCATCGGTATGGGACAGCATTTTAAAGGCGTTTTTAGTATTTTTGAGAAAAATCTAAAGTTATTTAAGCCGCATGGAAAACAAGATGAGGAGGATACCATTGAAATTGCCTCTGTGAATGATCCTCTCCTGGAGAAAATAGTGGGTATCCAAGATGCTAAAACACTGAAGGATGAGGTTAAGTTAATTGATGAAGTCTATCCTGCTTTCGAAAGAGAGGATTATCTTCTGGGGATGATTTCGCCTGTCTTTTTTGGCAGCGCTATTAATAATTTTGGTGTAAGAGAATTGTTAGATTGTTTTATTCAAATCGCTCCCCAACCGCTGCCAAGACAAGCGGAGGAAAGAGTTATTGAGCCAAATGAAGCGGGTTTTTCTGGATTTGTATTTAAAATTCACGCAAATATGGATCCCAATCATCGCGATAGAATTGCTTTCCTTAGAATTTGTTCAGGCGTTTTTCACCGGAATACCAATTATTTGCATGTAAGACAGAATAGGAAACTAAAATTTTCTAATCCAACGTCTTTTATGGCAGCCAAAAAGACCATAGTGGAAGAGGCTTTTCCCGGCGATGTTATTGGTCTCTACGATTCGGGTAATTTTAAAATCGGTGATACCTTAACGGAGGGCGAAGTGCTGCATTTTAAAGGAATTCCCAGGTTCTCTCCTGAAATGTTCAGATACGTGAATAATGTGGATCCATTGAAAACCAAACAATTAGCAAAGGGATTGGATCAGTTAATGGACGAAGGTGTCGCTCAATTGTTTACCAAAGAATTTGACGGTAGAAAGCTAATCGGCACAGTAGGTGCCCTTCAATTTGATGTTATTCAATACAGATTGTTACATGAATATGGCGCTTCTGTTCAATTTGAACCCGTAAATCTTTACAAAGCTTGTTGGATAAGTGCCGATAAAGATTTAGATCTTCAATCATTTTTACAAAGACGAAAAAGAGATCTCGCCAAAGATAAATCTGGCAAATGGGTGTATCTCGCAGAATCTCCCTGGGCCTTGAAGTTATTACAAGAGAATAATCCAGAAATTATTTTCCATTTCATAAGCGAATTTGAGTAAATATTCTAACGAACTCTCCTTCCTTTCCACTGATAAACTGGAAATAAACTGGCCATTATACCTACCCAGGTAATGTACAGGGTATGAATGTTCTGTGATAGAAAGAAGTAATTCTCTAATTTTCTTTTGTCGAAAAATTTTATAGCTTCTCTCTGCAAAAGATAGTCACTAAAGATTTTAAATGTATAAAGAACACAAAACATAGGAAAAAAAATGCTCGCTTGTATGATGCTGAGAACCCCCAAAATGACAATTTTTAGGGATACCATGAACAGGACGGAGAGAGAAAAATTGATATTCATTTCTTTGTAAGCATTATTCTTACTAGCCCACCTAATTCTTTGCCTTAGTAACGCTTTTATTGAATGTTCGGGTTGCGTAACAACAACGGCCGATAGCGTTTTTAAAAATCGAATCCTTTTTGGGTGATATTGGTGAAAATGATGTAGTAAAAACATATCGTCTCCAGAAGCCTTTTTCGGAAATTGGTCATACCCACCCAAGTCGTTAAATACTTGTTTTGAAAACCCCATGTTGGCCCCATTTGCTAAAAGTTGGTTGCCTGACTGATAGCCAGCTCCCGTTATAACCATCATGCCGATCATATCAAGACCCTGAAATGAAGTCAAAAGGTTCGGTATTTCGTCTGAAATAACGACGGGCCCACCAACAAATACACAATCTTCTTTTATAAATTGTTCAGAATATGCGTTAATCCATGAAGGTGGAACGGTGCAATCAGCATCGGTTAAAAGAATATACTTTCCCTTCGATGCGTTTATACCTGTTTGAATGGCCTCTCTTTTATAAGAAACTATTTGTTTTCCTTGCTCTTTGGCAATAGAAGAAAGATATTTTAGGTTCGTTACCGATTGCTCGAAATTTTTTATAAGTTCAGCCGTTCTGTCCGTTGAAAAATCATCAACAATTAAAATTTCAAATTTATCGACAGGATAGTCTTGGTTAAGTAAACTTTGAATACAGTGTGATATATTATTTTCCTCATCTCTCGCCGCTATTACCACTGAGATGAAGGGAACATCTGTTTGATTTTTTTCTTCAGTTATAACTGCTAATGCACGCCAGTTTTTAAGATAACCGGCGATAATAAATAAATAAGAGAAACCTAAAACGAAACAAAAAACGATGCCCTCAAAAAGCATTACACTAAATCTTTAGGATCAGCTTTTCTTTGGGGAATTCTACTGTCCAGCTCCTCAAAATCTGCCCAGTCAGTCGTTTGATTATTACCATTGTTCATTTGGTTCTTTTTAAATTGTCTGTTTATGAGTGCCTGGAATAGTAAATAAACTAATAAAAGAGGCAGAAATAAAATAGATAAACCAGTTTGAATCAGACCTGAAATAGGGTTATCCTTAATTTTTCTGCCCAAATATTTTATATGATTGAGTATCACCTTGGCATCAAAAACTAATATTAATATAAAAAGGACAGGCGTTAAATAATATAGCAAAATGAAGAGTGCCCTGAGAAATAGAAAAATTACAAATAAGAACAAACCCATTATCAACAAACCCAAAAAGGGAAATTTT
The DNA here is from genome assembly GCA_945878825.1 of Haliscomenobacter hydrossis DSM 1100. Lineage (GTDB taxonomy): Bacteria > Bacteroidota > Bacteroidia > Chitinophagales > Saprospiraceae > BJGN01. The sequence continues at coordinate 4,332 of CAMDWC010000053.1, read as the reverse complement.
CCTGCGGTATTAAAACTGCGATAAATCATGTTTAATTAATTTTGATAATAATATAATAATCATTTGGTAAATAATGTTTTATTGTTGTAGAACATTCATAGTAACACTTAGTTTTACAGTAAAATAAATTTAGGTTATATTTGTAAAAATTTTCAAGCATGCGTAAATTATCAGGGTTCGTTTTTTTGATTATGTTCACTCTCTTACAGACTGGACTATCGGGTCAATCTACTGTTCAAGTAATATGTAACCTTAGTGGTGGGGGGAATTCTCTTTTTTTGTATGAATTTAACGGTTTTGGGTTTTCTCCTAAGCATAGTGTAACAGCTCAGAAACCAGGTCAGTTTGTTATGGATGTTCCCCGGCAAACACCAAGAATGTTTTATATTGGTCAAAATTCTGATCAGGTTATTCCTGTCATTCTCGGGCAGGAAGATAAGGTAGAAATAACCGGCAATGCGGAAAGTATGGGTTCAGCAGTTATTTCAAATTCAAAGGAGAATGATGGATATAATAATCTAAAAAATATCATCGGAAGCCTGAATAACGAAATGGGAGAAATTTTAAGGGGCTTAAGTGAAGGAAATCCGGAAAATCAAAATCAGTTGGTAAATCAACTCGCTGGCTTAGATGCTAAAAAACTTCGATTGTTGGATTCTCTTAAAGCGGTAAATCCTTTTCAATATCGAGTGATGGCTTTAAATGCCTACCAAAGTTATCAATTAAACAACAAGGATAATCGTTATCCTGACGAGTTAAGTTATTTTTTAAATGAATTTTTTGCGAAAGTAGATTTCTCAGATCCAGGTTATGATCACATGATTTGGTTGTACGAAACCTTTAGAACCTATGTGAATGTTATGGTCAATGCTGGGGTGGTTGAAAACCAGGTTGAGTTTTTTATTGAGAATATTATAAGTAAAATTCCAGAAGGTTCTCATGCCCGCATGCAATGTTTAGGTGCATCTATTGCAGTAATGCAATCTCTTAAACACCCTTTATTGGCAAAATATGGTAAAAGGTTCGTTGCTGAGTATCAAGACAAAGCGCCTGACGCTGCGATGGAAATTTCAGAAATGCTCGAAAGAACTATGCGTTTGATGGAGGGAGCAAAAGCGCCAGCGTTTACCCAGGTTTCTCCTGAAGGTACGAACGTCAGCTTGTCTGATTTCAAAGGAAAATATGTGTTACTTGACTTTTGGGCATCTTGGTGTGGACCCTGCAGAAAGGAAAATCCTAATGTGGTTAAGTTATATAATAAATACAAAACAAGTGGCTTTGAGATACTGGGTATTAGCCTTGATCAAAATAGAGAGCGTTGGTTGCAAGCTATTCAGGCGGACAAACTCACCTGGAAACATACGAGTGACTTAAAAGGCTGGTCCAATGAAGTGAGTAAATTATACGAAATTTCAGCTATTCCGAAAACGTTTCTGGTGGATCCCAATGGCATGATCATAGCCAGAGATTTAAGGGGTGCCGAATTGGAAAGAAAACTAGCAGAAATTTTTCCTGAAAAATCTACTCAGGGAGGAAATTAAAAGAATATCTTTATTTTCCTTTGTAGGTCAGTACTGATTTTTGATCATCTCTAAGCCATATCTTAGCCGACTGTTGGATTTGCTCGGAGCTTATAGCTTGGTATATCTCCGACTCCGCATTCATTAAATCGGCATTTCCCAGGGCTTCGAAAAAGCCCAGGTTCATCGATTTAGATTGAATGCCCATTTCTGAAAGTACTAAGGTACTTTCTGCTTTGTTCTTCCATTTCTGTAATTCAGCAGCGTCGATTAGCTGATTTTTAAGATTATTTATTTCCTTACTTATAATTTCCTCAGCATCCTGTAAAGAAATTTTTTCAGTGGGCCTTCCTTCAAATACAATAAGCCCAGGGTCAAAATCACCCGTAACGTAACAATCTATATGATTAAAATACTTGTTTTCTCTGGTTAACCGGTGTATTAACCTGGATGATGGACCGTTACTGAATATATCACTTAGCAAATCAACAGCATAAAATGCTTTATCTGCTCGTCCGGGACATGGGAATGTCATATATATGGCATCAACGGGAACTTCCGCCTGACTTTGTTTATGCCTTGCCTCTTTCTTAGGGGGTTCTGAGGAATAATTTTTTTTAATCTTTTTGCCAGATGGTAAATCACTAAACCATTTCTTGGCCAATTCCTTCATTCTTTTTATCGAAATAGGTCCGGCAATAACTAATATAGCATTACCCGGATGATAATATTTATTGTAAAATTTTTTAACATCGCTTAAATTTGCTTTTTCAATGTGACTGGGGTGTACACCAATGGTTGGCCATTTATAAGGGTGTTTTTCATAGTTTAATGATGATATTTCATGCCATACATCACCGTAAGGCAAATTGAGACAGGTTTCATAAAATTCTTCAACCACTACTTTTTTTTGTACATCAAGGACCTCTTTTTGAAGCATTAACTCCAGCATCCTGTCAGATTCCAACCATAATGCCGTTTCAATATTTACGGCTGGCAGCGTAGTAAAAAAATGGGTGTAATCATGGTTGGTATAAGCATTATTTTCCCCGCCAGCCCTTTGCATAACGCCATCATAGTCAGGTATATTGACAGAACCTCCAAACATTAAATGTTCAAAAAGATGGGCAAAACCTGTTTTTTCTGGGTGCTCGTCCCTTGATCCTACCTTGTAAAGCACGCTAATACTCGCAATGGGCGTATTTTTGTCTTCATGCATCAATACCGTTAAGTCATTTTGAAGGACCATTTTTTCGTAGGAAATCATGCTTTGTTATTAATATTTATGTCTAAATATTCGTTAGTATGTCTTCGTGCTTGAATCCTCTCAAATTCTTCAACGTATTCTTTGTTTTCAGTACCCATCAATCGGTCCCATATTCTAAAATATAAACCGTAATTCCCCTTGAATTTACTGTGATGAAGATTATGATGAACGGATGTATTAATTAATTCGAACAAAAAAGATTGTCGGAACCATTTAGGTGCTATTTCATACCCTAAATGTCCATAAACATTAATAGCAAATATGGTGAATCCAAAAAAGATGAGGGTATAAGGGTGAAGAGGAACCAAAAAGGCTAAAGGAATAATCACCAGACCCTCTCCAATAGCTTCAAAAAAATGAAAAGAAAATGAAGTCCAGGGAGATGGATTTACAGATAAATGGTGGACATTATGCACGTGTTTGTAAATCCATGGAATATGAAACAAGCGATGTAACCAGTAAAACCAAGTGTCGTGAAAGAGTATAGCCAAGGCATAACTAATGAACAACCAGTAGATTGGGTACTCGTTCAAATCACTGTATATGAGGGAGTTATTTTTTAATGAAGTCCTGAGTAGGAAGGCTACAATGAACGCGGTAATAAATCCTGAAAGTAGAGAATACTTTATCTCCCTAAGGAAATCACTTTTCCTTGCCTCTTTTAGTTGAATTTTTAAAATCTGGAACTTTTTCGTATAGAATATATAGAAAACCAGGAAAGGAATACCAGCCACAAGAAAATATCTTAGGTTGTTGAGAATGCCTAATAGAAAGGTAACCTTTCCTACTTCGTATAATAATTCGTTCATAATTTATACATTAATCATTTATAATTTATTCTTCGTCTTCATCCTCCTCACTTAATAAATCAAGAAATTCATCTTGAGACAATGTTCCCGCAGCGAACTGCCTTACCAGTTGTTTCAGGTGTGTCATAGCTGCTTCAATAGAAGCAGCGCTCATATCCCACTGATTAATCAGATTTAAATAGAAGTGAACGATGGCCTCAATAGCCTCATCCTGAGTTACTTTTCTCCAATCCTTGAGATCTAAGCCCAATAACAAATTTAGCAATCTTTCTACGACATAACTAATAGCTATGGCCTCTCTTTTTTCGCCAAACTCTATTTTTTCAAGCAGTTCTGATCGTTCCTGAGCCATTGGAAGGAGCGCTTGGAATAGCAATGAGACAAGCAAGTATGGGATTCTCCTCCCACCACTTTTCGTATCAACCGCTTGTAAAATAGCATCAAGAACTTGATGTATATATTCATCTTCCACCCATTCTGGCTGCTCTACCACACCTTCGAATATAATTTGAACCAAATCAAGAATCTGGTCCTCACTTAATTTTATAGTGTATCTTCCATTTTTGCGTTCCATACTTATGGCTGTCGCAAATTGCTGCAAAGCCTCTATAAGTAAATGGCGGAATTGAGTATCATTTACCTCTAATAAAATGGTTAATCGTCCCGCACTTTCTTCAAAAAGATTTCGGAGAATCTCTAAACCTATTTCCGGATGATCAATAGATAAAAGATGAAT
>CAMDWC010000052.1 GCA_945878825.1 Haliscomenobacter hydrossis DSM 1100 | reverse complement strand
TCCGTTTTACTATTAAGATGAGAATGTTTTCCTGTTAAAATAGTGGCTCGTGACGGTGCGCAAATTGAATTGGTTACACAGGCCTGAGTGAATTTAATTCCGTTTTTGGCTATTCTGTCAATATTTGGGGTCTTGATTAATTTGTCACTGTAGGCGCTGATAGCCTGGTAAGCATGGTCATCAGACATGATAAATACAATATTAGGCCTTCTCTTTTCAGGATTATTCTTTCCAAATAGGACAGATGGCAGGCTGAGGAACAAAAGGTAAAAGATTATAAATATTTTCATGTTCATCTTTAAAGGTTGTTGATTTAACATATTTTATCTAAATTACACTTTAAAATTATATTATGGCAGAAAATTTTGGAAAAAAAAGAATCCAGTTCTTTATGGATCTCTTGTCAAATAATTTAGATGCAGCACTACAAGCCTATAAAGACAATCCTACACAATCTTTTGGATTTTATGTCCACCATCACGATTGTCGCACTCCTTTATTTAAAATTCAGGCTTTAGCAAGATTATTAGATAGAAAAAAGAAAAAAAACGTAAGGGCTATTTCTGCCATTCTTTCTATTTCAAAAACGGTTGAGGACGTAATAGGGCAATTTGATTTTGCAGCATCTATTCTTAAGGGTAATGAAAAATGGCAATTTCCTGATGAAGTTAAAAACCAGATTTTAATTCAGTATGGTTTTTCCCTAGGTACTTTAGAAGAATGCCTGCTTCAACTGGGTTGGATTACCCGGGGCAAAAATGTCATTCAGTACGATGATTTTGGATTTGATTATTTAAAAAGTGCCTTAAAAGAAATCTCTTTTCCGTCCTCTAAAAGAGAAAAAAAACAGGTTCTTCAGCTATTTAAAAATATCTGCCTGGATATTGACGAAGATATCAGAGAAAAGAAAATAGATCTAACGCATATTGAGGACGGAATTCATGAGTTTCGCAGAGATATCAGATGGTTATGTATTTATTCGTCCGCACTGAGAGGAAAGGTTATTCTAAGCAATAATCCTGAAACAGATCCTTTTCAGCATTTTATTACGCCAGGTAATATAGATTCGAAATATAATACGTTGACTATCAATGAGGATGAAAAGAATATATTAACTTTTCAACAAGGTGGTTTTTACGCGCTTGGCGCTTTAATATCCGATTTGGGCAATATAAAAGACAAAGGTCTTATCACGGAATATCTAATGCATTTAGGTACTTCAAATGGTATGAACCAAGAGGATATTATATCAAAACTAGCTGACGATTATCAGGATGTAGCCACAACCATTCAACAGGCAACAGATAAAATCAATCAATTTGTCCTCGAAGAAGATGGCTTTATTAAATTAGCCAACCACTTCGAGGCTCAATTACAGTAAATATTAATTATACCAGGTACAAATAGAAGGATTAATTGGATACCTTCCAAATTGACTACTGTAAACGGCAACGCCCTGATCTGCAGCTATTTTGATGTTTATAAATCCTTTTTGAAGTGCCTTTTTCAACATACTTTTTGAAAGAGGCACTTCAATTTTTTCTCCATACGTTCCCGCTTCCCTAAGTTTTTTGTCTTTCAATTGGTTGTGCCAGGACAAAACGCCTCTATGGTCGGCAGGGTCATCTTCCAATTTTTTTGATAAGATTTTTACACCGTCTATATAAATCTCAATATTACTGGGGTTTTTATAATTATCAGTCATTGGATAGGCGTTTGGATTAAGGTGTGGAGAAACTCTGGCACCCAGCATGTAATTTTGATCGCCCATCACTACCTTGTCTTTGTCTTTGTCTAATAGTGGTTTAGACGATAATTCTACCAAAAAGACAGCCTTATTTAAATTGCTAATTTTCAATCCTTTGATAGGAATTTGATATTCAAAAAATCCTTTTCCAGCGCCATTCACTTTTAAGCTATCTAACACGTGCCATTTTTTAACGGACCATTCTGCATTAGTATAATCAGATGGTTGAACACTATGAATAACTAGTTTTTCAGGATTTACATCGGAAGGAATGATAATTGAAAAGAAATTATTGTGATGTATTTTTCCGTCAACATCCTTTAACGTCCAATGCACGCGCATCATTCCGCCATAAGGCATTGCCTGTATAATTTCCGGTGATAGTGAACTATTGATAAAAGGAAAATGCGCTATTTTCCTGTTCCTTTTTTCTAAAATAATTTCATACCCAGCATTATCCATACCATAAATAATGGTTTCTAAAATCAAATAATCATCCTTTATTGATTTACCTGCCATGTCGGAGATAAACAGAGGGATTTTTATTATTTCGCTGGGCTTTACTGTGGCACTAATATTATTTCCAGACGATAAATAAATGGGGGAATGAAAATCTTTATCGGTCATTCCATTTGCCAGATCAGATAATCCACTGTATTTAGGGCTTCTATCAAAGCGCCAATATCCATTCCATTCGTTGATTACATCGTGATGTTCAGTGTAAAGCCAGCCAGCTACTTTAGGATATTTTCGAAAGGTATTGATCATTCGGTGGTAATCCCAACTCCAATCTACATCGCCGGTACTGCCGTCATACCCCCAAACATTGCCACATTCTGAATTAATATTGGGTTGTGAAAGCTGGGAAAATCCTTTTTCAAAATGATGTCCACTACCTGGATAGGTTTCTTTATCAATGGAGGCAAGTCTGGCTTCCCATTCCCAACCTGCCATATATTCGTGCCATGAATTAATATCGGTTTCCGTATGTCCTGCACCGCAGCAAATGGAATTATCCTCAACCAGACGGGTGGGATCCAGTGATTTCGCTAAATAATACATGGACGCTACCCAATTTTGGGTAGTTGGCAAGTAAACATTTCTTGTTTTATTGGTTTCACTTTGAAGAACTTTTGTTTGTAATCCCCAGGATTCATTGAACACAATCCAGCTAAAGATAGCTGGGTGATTGAAATCACGTTGAATCATTTTTCGTAAGGTATATTCAGACTCTTTTTGCATGGTGGCATCGGGTTCTCCCCATGAATTTGGTAAATCAGCCATCACAAGCAGACCCAGTTTATCAGCCCAGTATAGTTTCCTTGGAACATCAATCTTTATATGCGTACGAATTCCATTAAGACCTAAATCTTTGGTCATTTGAATTTCATTTTTCATAAATTCGTCTGTTGGGAAAGTATAAAATCCGTCAGGATGATAAGATTGGTCTAATGTTAATTGCAGATAAACAGGTTTATTGTTTAAGGAAATATAGGGGTAATTTGTTCCTGGTAAGTTAGTTACACTTATTTTTCTCATGCCAAAATAGGTATTTACCTTATCCCCGGCGTGTGAAAGATTCACCAAATAAAGATAAGGATCCTCTAAATCCCATAATCGTGGATTAGGTATATTTATGTCAAGGGTGCCTTTTGCAAAACCTGGTTTTACGGATAGTATTCCATTGATAGCTCCATCAGGCGTTTGAATGTCAACATTGACCTTTCTTTCTACCGTGGAAACCTCGGATAGATCCACTTCCACTTTGACTTTATTTACATCAATATCGGGTATGAATTTGAATGCGTCTATATAATCTTTTCCACGTGCATCGAGATAAATAGTTTGCCAGATACCGCGCGCATTTCCATAGCCTTGTTTTCCATACAGGGTAAATAAACGTCTTTTATCATCGACTCTAATCGTAATGCTATGTTGTTTTCCTGATTGAATATATTTTGTAAGTTCGAAACTAAAAGGGGTGTATCCTCCTTGATGCGTTCCAACAAGTTGATCGTCAAGCCAAATACTTGATTCCCAGTCAGAGGCACCCACGGTTATAAAAATCCTTTTGTCTTTCCAATCTGGCTTTACCGTAAGGTTTTTTTGATACCAACCAATATCTGCTTTGTCAGGAACGCCGGACAAGGGCGAACCCCATGGGAAAGGTACTTTTATGGTCAGAGGAAAATGTTTTGTATTTAAAAACCATTGGTCTTTGATGCCTATATCGAGGGAATCAAATCCAAATTTCCAGGAACCGTTCAGATTCTCCCAATCTGTTCTTTCAAAATCGGGGCGTGGATGTTCAGGTAAGGGTATATCCTGGGCTTTTAATACGCAAAAGGTAAGGTTTGTAAGGTAAAACAGACAAAGAATAAAGTTTTTCATAGGGTTAATCGTTTTAGTAAATATAATAAAGTATTTTGCTAAGGCAGCATCATTTTTAGGGGTAAATTTGAATCGATGAATATTAATAAACCAGTATTACTTATTGATGAGGGGAAATGCAGAGCAAACATCCAGCGCATGGCCTCATTATGTGCTGAAAAAAAAGTATCATTTAGACCGCATTTTAAAACACACCAATCATTAGCGGTTGGAAAATGGTTTAAAGAGGTAGGCGTTTCAAAAATTGCCGTGTCTTCCCTTTCTATGGCAGATTATTTTTCAAAAGAATGGAATGATATTTTAGTTGCCTTTCCCACTAATGTTTTGGAGGATGAGCTCATTAATCATCTTGCCCATCGCATTCATTTGAATCTTTTGGTTGAGTCCCTGGAAACCATTTCCCTCCTTGCCAAAGTAGTCAAATTCCATCTCACCATTTATGTAGAAATTGATACGGGTTACCATAGAACTGGTGTATATTTTGATGATTATCAGTTGATTGATAGCATTTTAGAGGTGATTAAAAACACAGATTGCCTATCATTTGGAGGATTTATTACCCATAGTGGACATTCTTATGATTGTTTAGGAAAGGAGGACGTCCTGAGTTTACACCATCTTAATAAAAGTCGCTTTTTACAAGTTAAAAGTAGATATATCGTTGATTATCCCGAACTTATTATTTCTTACGGAGATACACCGACCACTTCCATTGCCGATGATTTTGATGGATTAGATGAATTAAGACCGGGGAATTTTGTGTGTTATGATGTTACCCAAGTGCAAATAGGTTCTTGTGATTTTAATCAAATTGGAGTGGTTCTCGCTTGTCCTGTAGTGTCAATACACAAAGAAAGAGGTGAAATTATCATTTATGGGGGTTCTGTACATTTGTCAAAAGATTCGTTGAAATGGCAAGACAAAGGCGTGATTTATGGATTGCTGGCAGAAAAAACAGAGGAGGGTTGGTGCGAACCCATAGATAATGCACTGGTTTATTCATTGTCTCAGGAACATGGCAAAATAAAAATGAATGAAAGTGAGTTATTAAAATATAAAGTGGGGCAAATTGTTTATATTTATCCAGTTCACTCGTGTTTAGTGATTAGTTCTATGCGAGGTTTTACAACGTTAACGGGTGAAATATTGGATGTTTATCGTGGTCTATGAAAAATTAAATTAAAATGCTAACGCTACTTACTAATTTTTATGATCGTATTTTTCGTCTAAATCCTGAAAGGAGAGTAGAGAAAATTACTTTGTATTTTGCCATTCTCGGCTTTATATTTCACTTATTGTATATTTTTTCAATAAATAATTTTGAGCAATTTAGCTATTTATCGTCGGGAAAAAGCGAGAGTTATCTGGCCGCAATTTATACTCCTTTCAGTATTTTACTATTTTACGAAGTTTTTCTATTGGTCATTATTATACCAAACTCGACGTCTGCCTTTGTTGGAAAGCAATTTGAAATTATATCATTAATAACGCTAAGAAGTTTTTTTCATGACATTGCTGAGGTGGATCCTTTTGCTCAAATCGAGTATAACAATCCATTATTTCTAAAAATAGGTTTAGACCTTGGTGCAGCATTGACTATGTTTGGGTTAACGCTTAGTTATTACTATTTTTATCATAGTAACTCGTCTACTGAGACATCTTTTGAAAGAGAAAGATTTATTCAAGTTAAAAAAATGGTTGCCTTTACCATGATGATTTTATTACTTGCAATGAGTTTCTTTAGCATAGGTCATTGGTTCACAGATATTTATAATCTGTTAAATGCGGGGGTAAAAACGCCACATCCGGACACTTTTTTCTACGCCGATTTTTTCAATGTAATGATCTTTGCCGATGTATTTTTACTCATATTCTCTTTGTTGTATAAGGCATCCTTTGAATTATTATTTAGAAATGCTTGTTTTGTAATCACCACTATCTTGCTTAGGTATTCTTTACATACAGAAAAGCCAGTCGCCTATCTAATCATATTATCTGCGTTTATTTTTTCTATTTCAGCCCAGATATTATTTCAGTTCGCCGTTAAGAATAAATCAACAGTTAAGGGTTGATTACAGATGTTTTATGCGTCCTGCATACTTTTCATATAGATCCTCATTAGAGAATCCGTCAATATTTTGACTGTGGTAAATGGGTAGTTTTATCCCTTTTGCATCGGCTATTTTCATTGCTTCGGTAGCGACCAGATTAATGAGAAAAACACCGGAAAGAGTAGAGGCTGCACCTGTTAGGTTCCCACCTATTTTTAATAATCCATCTCCGGAAGGAACCCGGTTATCTAATACTAAATCTGCTATTTCGTATAGTTTTTTACCTGACGCATGCCTTGATGGGTATTTTTTTGATTGTTCTATTGAGGTGATGGCAATGGTTTTAATACCCATTTCTTTAGCTATCATTGCCATTTCTACGGGCATGGCATTCCTTCCTGAATTGGAAATGATAATCATGACATCATTTTGTGAAATGTTATGCTGATCATAAATAATTTTTGATAAACCTGATATTCTTTCTATTTCAGCACTCCTTCTAGAACCTTCGGAGGTGAGAACCATACTGTCTAACAAGGCATTTACGTTAGCTAAACCTCCTGCTCTGACAAAGAGTTCCAGACCGATCATGTGGGAATGACCGGTGCCAAAAGTGTGAATAATATGATCGTTAATTATACAGGCTGCTAAATATTCAGCAGCCTGCATAATGGCATTTTCTTGATTTAAAACAATATCGTTTAACTGTTGAATCGCTTTTTCCTGGTATTCCAACATTTTTGTTACAATTTAATGAAAACTTTATTTTTAAATAAGAAATAAAGAGGTACATAGATAATCCCTACATAAATGAGGGCATATAAAAAGGAGGATAATTGAAGTGCTATGCCAACGGAGGAGGCTAATGCCATAAATTGGCCATTCAAGCCATTGGTAATGAAGGCGTCATTATAAAAAATAACAGTTAATACGCCAGAAAGGACGTAAGCTGTTATGGCATTAGTTCCAAAAACTCTGGCAGGAAAAATCCATTTTGTATTTCCTTTGAAATCTATAAGATAGATTAACGTCGCCAGAAAAAGCGTGGCAAATCCTCCCATTAAACAAGTATATGAACTGCTCCAGATATTTTTATTGATCGGGAAAAACCATTGCCATAAATCTCCCAGAGCGATGAGTATAAAACCCATAAAAAACAAAGAAAGTAGTTTTTGCTTAATTTCTGTTTGATGTAAAATAATATGGCCTGCAATAAGACCAAAAACACCAGTGACTATGGCGGGAAGGGTACTTAAGATGCCTTCCGGATCCCATGTTTTTTGCCACATTCTGCCCGGCAGTAACATCTTGTCAATATAATGTGCCCAGTTTTTTTCCGGCCCATCTAAATCTGGAAATCCTATTCCTGGAACGGGAACATACGCCATTAAAATCCAATAACCAACGAGCACAACAGCGGCAAATCGCAGATGAAATTTATGGTCAGTATAAAGAAATAATAGGGCACTGCCCAGAAAAACGAGGGCAATTCGTTGTAAAACCCCTGCCCATCTAATATCAATTAAATCAAAGGAAGGAAATAACCATAAGAAGATGCCCAACGCAAATATTTTAAGCGCGCGAATGAAAACTTTCGACACCATCCCTTTCTTTGCCTCTCCATTATCTATCTTGGGTTGATATGCCAGCGCTATGGAAACCCCAACAATAAAAAGAAAAAAGGGATATACATAATCTGTTGGTGTCAAACCATTCCATTCAGCATGAAGGAGCGGAGGAAAAACATGTTCCCAGGAACCAGGGTCGTTTACAATGATCATAGCTATTAGCGTGATACCCCGCATGACATCTACCGCAAGGTATCTCTGTTTGTCAGTATTCATCATAGTTTTTTGATTTTAACAGGTATTCGCTTTCAAATCCACTTCTTCCAACAGAATTGAAAACTTTAGCCCTTATTTTTCTTGATTTTGTTTTTATTGGTCCGATATATTTTTCTGAGGTTGCTCTAGGTTCTGAACCATCTAGGGTGTAGCGAATATCCATGCCCGGATAAACACTGTTCAAAAACAGAGATTCTCCTTTTTGTAAAATGCCGGGAGCGGGTATTCTGTAGTGGATGGGTTGATTACCTTTGTCCATTCTTTTGAATTCCTTTTCAGTTACTCTATGAATAAACTGATTAAAATCGGTCGATAATTTTTCATCTCTTTCCGACTCACTTTTCAAATTACTCCATGCAGGCATACCGACCCAGGCTCTATGAGCTAATCCCAAAAGCTTTGGCATATAATAAGTTTCAAGCATTTTTACCCCTTTAATCGTTTCGCTCCAAAGTTGCCCCTGAACACCTAAAATATTAGATTTTCCCTCTTCACTTAATCGAACCATTCCGTTGAAATCGTTTTCAACATCAAACGTATTTCCCATATCATCATGACGGGTGGAGTAGAAAAGATTTTCGGGTAACATAGCAAAGGCGTCTCTTTCATTAACAAAGCCAGCCCAATATAAACCAGGTTCTCTTGGGTCATTTGAATAGGCTAAATCGAAATAAGTATTGGTAACAGGGCAAAGAACTATTTTGTAGCCTGCATTGGCTACTTTATAACCTAAATCCTGTTGCCCCCATAAATTATTCCAAATGTAGGGAATGACCTTTTTTTGATTAAATGAGGTATTTATAGTGTGTTTATTTTCCTGATTATAAAACATAACAATTTCTTCCCAGCCCCCCACTTCAATATTTCTTTTTTCAAAAAGGGGTAATAATCTTGAAAATAAATCTGCCTGAAGATTTCTGGTATTCATGATGCCAGGATTTTCCGAAAGGTACTTTTTGCACATCGGCGATCCTTTCCAAGCTTCGGCTGGAACCTCATCACCCCCTGAGTGAAAGGTATGAAGCGGAATACCTGCCTCTTTATACATGCGCACAAATTCATCTAAAACAACCTCATAAAATGCGATAACAGAAGGACGACAGGCGCAAACAATGTTGTCAGTATAATATTGAGCAGATCGGTATTTCGATACGTCAGCAGGGTCAATGAGTCGATATTTTTCGGCTTCCTTTTGATTTCCCTGTTTCATAAATTTTTCATACCTGTTTTCCATGGCCATAATGGCTGCTCTCGCATGACCTGGAAAATTTACTTCGGGTATAATTTCTATGTGTCTTTCGGCGGCATAAAGGAGAATTTCTTTGAAATCGTCTTGCGAATAATGCCCATTTCCAAAGGAATTTTTATCGTCTGGTGATGGTCCTGAACCATAAGCAGGCTGCAAATAATCTGTTTTATTGAAAGGATGACCTCTCCTGGCACCCACTTTGGTAAGTTCTGGAAATGCCTTAATTTCAATTCTCCAGCCTTCATCTTCCGTTAAGTATAAAAGTAATTTGTTTAATTTATAGTTTGCCATTTGATCCAACAATCTGAAAAGTGTTTCTTTAGATTGGAAATTTCTGGCAACATCGATATGTATGCCCCGGTAAGGATAAGCAGGCTTATCTTCCAGTTCATTGCCCCCGATGTTGTTGTTTTCCTCATCTATCAACGCTAATAAACTGGTAATACCATAAAAAAGCCCTGCATTTTTCGACGCGGAAATAAGAATTTTATCTTTGTTTACATTAAGTTTATATGCCTCATTTCCAGCTATCGATGCATCATCTTGTAATTGTATGTTTGCTTCTGAGGCATTATTCACCGTAGTTAGTTTACCTGGCCATACTTTCTTTAGATAGCCATATTCCTTTTGAAATTTTGATGAATAAAAGATAGACAAATTGGGTTTAATTGAAAAACTATCTTTTGTAGATTGGATTTTTACAGGCAATGGTATGAGAGGTAGTTTATCTTTCGGGGACAAACTGCTTAATTTTTCCCCTTCTGTATATAAATAGGTGGTTGAAGGGACTGGTTCAGCATCATTTTCACCTCTCTTTATTTGATTTCCAGATAAAAAGGGTTCAATTGTAACCGATGTTATTACCTTGGTTTTTGAATGTTCGGCCACGATATATAAGCCCATGGGAGCGTCGGTTTCCTTTATAGCAAAGCCGTCAAACTCAATGGCAATATCCATTTTTTTACCTTTTTCAAGCTTAAAGCCTGGCAGAGGTTTCATTTCGTAAAAATCACCATTAATCCACCGGATATCCACAGGTTTCAAAGAGTCTTTATAGAGGATACTTCTTGGCGCTTGATTCCAATATAATGCCCATTGGTTACTGGTTATATCATTGGTACCTTTATTTTCCAAGGTAAATAGAACGGTATGTCTGTCCATTCCCTCCTTTTTATAGTTTTTTTCTAATTTCCAGGTAATTCCAAGATTAACATTGGAACTATTTGTTTGACAAGAGGTAAGTAACCAAATCATAAGAAATAAGGTCAGGTAAATAGGCCCCAATTTTTGAAACATTAGGATAGCTTTCATGATTTTCAATGATTAATTAATCTAATTTATGAAATTTTGGTCTTATATTTCAATTTGCAAAGGTTTAAAACATTTTCACACAAAAGAAAGAGATGAAATCCCAATATTTTTTGATGTTATTATTCACATTTAGTAGTTTTTTTATGCACGCACAAAGCGATCCAAATTTTCCTGTTCAAGTGAACATTGAATCAGGAATGATAGAAGGAAATTATGATAATAGTACGGGATTGCAGACCTATTTAGGTGTCCCTTTTGCCCAGGCACCCACAGGTGATTTAAGATGGAAGGCACCTCAGGCCCTTTATAGTTGGACAGGGGTTAAGATAACCAAGCAGTTTGGTCCAAGGCCTGTTCAAGCGGAGGTTTTTGGTGATATGTATTCCCGTTCAGCGGGAATGAGTGAAGATTGTCTTTATCTGAATGTCTGGACTCCGGCCAATAGAGATACGAAAGGTTTACCTGTATTAGTCTATTTTTATGGGGGTGGTTTTATAGCTGGAGACGCATCAGAACCAAGATATGACGGCTCCGAAATGGCAAAACAAGGCATCGTTGTTGTTTCAGCAAATTATAGATTGTCTGTTTTTGGATTTTTATCCCATCCAGAATTAAGTAAAGAAAGTGCTTATGGTGGCTCAGGAAATTACGGTTTATTGGATCAGCATCACGCCTTAAAATGGGTTCAAAAAAATATTCAAACCTTTGGTGGAGATCCTGCAAAGATTACCATAGCAGGGGAATCAGCTGGTTCTGTTTCTGTCAATGCTCAAATGACCTCTCCACTTTCGTCTTCCTTAATAGCTGCGGCTATCGGTGAAAGTGGGGCGGGTATTTTCCCAACGCTTTCTCCGATTCCTTTAGCAGAGGCAGAAAAAAAAGGATTATATTTGGCGACTTCTGTTGGCTATCCTTCTTTAAGTGATCTTAGAAAACTAAGTACCAGAGATATTTTCGAATTGTTTATTGAGCCAAAAAAATATTCTTTTCCTACGGTCATCGATGGATATTTTTATCCAAAATCTCCTTTAGAAATTTTAAAAGCAAATGAGCAAGCTCAAATACCTCTTTTGTTAGGGTGGAATTCGGCAGAAATACCTGGTCAGGGAGTTATGCAAGGTCAAAGCATGGAGCCTTCTAATTATCTGAATAGAATAAAAGCATTGTATCCAAAAGATTATGAAGAGGTCTTAAAAAATTATCCGGGAAACAATGCACAGGAGGTTATAGCTTCAGCAACTGCACTGGCTTCCGATCGATTTATTTCCTATAGTACCTGGAAATGGGGAAGTTTACATGGGTTAAAGAGTAAAAGTCCCGTTTTTAGGTATTTATTTAACAAAATTCCGCCGGCAGTCATTGGAAGTTCTCCCAATGCTCCAAGACCTATTGGGGCTCCTCATGCCTGCGAAATTGAGTATTGTATGGGTAATTTAAAGTTAGTTAAACAAATGAATTGGACAGAAGATGACCATCTGGTTTCTAAAACCATGTTTTCCTATTTCGCTAATTTTATTAAAACAGGCAACCCCAATGGTGTTGATTTACCTCAGTGGGAACCTCTAAAATCGACCAATGATTTAGGTGAAATTATGATGATTGATGTTGTTTCAAAATCAGTGTTGTTACCTTCTGAAAACAGATATCGCTTGCTCGACAGATTGTATGGCAATAACTAAGCATTGATGTTTTCATTTGATTTAAATAAAGTACAAATGTCTGTTTATGAAGCTTTTAAAATATTTTTCGTTATTTTCGTTGTTGTTGATTCTTGCCTATTTTGAAATGATTGGCCTTTCAGAAGGTGTTTATCGATATGGTTTAAATAATAATTCCTTTTTGTATTTAAGTGCAGGACTCTTTTTTAGTGTAGTTTACCTTATACCCGTTGAAAAACCGATAGGCTTCGGTCATAAATGGTCGAAATACCTCCTAATTTTGCCTTTTTCTTATCTATTATACCTCTATTATCCCATTGCTGTAGATTTGATGGTTAAAATACCAGTGGATTATAAAATGGCTGATATGCTTCCAATTATGGAAATATTATGCAAAAGGTTTATGAACCAAACGGGGGTTTATAGGATAATTCCTGAAATTTGGGGGGGTATGGAACCCATTTATTTGCCGTCCATGTGGATGACCTATCTTCCGGCAGTGTGGTTCGACTTTGATTTACGTTGGATTACCTGGTTCTCTTTTATTATAGCCCTATTATTAGGCTTTTTATTATTAAGAAAATATCATTTTGTGGGTTGGCACAGTTTGCTAGTATGGATCCCCGTATTTGTGTTGTTTAAATCTATCTTTAAGTTGGAACCTAATGATTTTTCAATGGGTGATGAGGGACCTGTCGTGCTGTTTTTTGTCTTGTTTGCCTTTAGTTTATGGCAGGGAAATGCTATGTTGATTGGAGTATCCATGGCCTTAGGATTATTAACGCGCTACAGTTTTTTACCCGTTTTACCTGCTATTTTTCTGGCATACTGGATATTTGACCATAAAAAAGCGTTTTATACCATGTTAACCTCCGCTTTTATAACAGGTGTTTTTTTAATGATCATCACTGGTGCCATTTTTGAGATTCATACTTTTTTGGCATTACCAAAACATTACGTAACAGCAGTGATAGGGGAGGATTTCCAAAAACTTTCACCCACTATTCAGAATGGACTTGGTCTTGCTAAATTTTTTTCAAAGGAAAATCTTCCGTCTATTGTCAATATTCAAATGCTTCTGACCTTTTTAGTTCCCCTTCTTTTATTGATTCCTTATAAATATTTGAATTGGAAAATTGATTTCAGGGTTTTTCTTTTGGGCCTCCTAAAACTGGAAATCGTTTTGTTTTATAATCTGATGATTATCCCCATTCATAACTTGTTTTTGGTCTCCAACTTTTTAACTATTGCGTTATTGTTTTTTTACGCTCAGGTTACTGAAGAAAAGTCACTTGAAAATCATCTAACATAAACGATTTCCTGTAGGGATTATGGATAAAAATCCTGATTTGTTTGGATGGATCATAATCTTTAATTAAATCCATATCCAGACTTATTTTTTTCCATTGGCTTACCCCTAGATCGCGTGTTTCAAAAGGTAAAGACTTCATATTGAGCATATTCCCTTGTTTGTCCCAAATTTGTATCTGTAATTCAGCCTGGATATCCTTTTCTGGCAGATATACAAAGGCACTGGCTTTAACCTTTGCGAAGGAGTTAGGAGATATATTCTCAAAAAATTGAGAAAATCCGGTGGTATATTCGATTTGATCAGACACCTGAAAATAACAATCGCCACTATGACTTTTTCCCTTCAAAACATTGGGAAACACACCAAAAAGGGATTCAAAATCATTTGCGTAAACATGATTTTTGTGGTCATTATTTTGGGGGCCGAAACAAGCGGTCAATAAGAGGGAAATTAAAAGGAGGGGAAAAATATTCTTTTTCATTTTACTTCAATTTGATTTTAAAACATCTAATATATAGGCTAATGCCTTTGGGGTATCAGAAAAAATAAGATTTGCCTCTTTTAATTTTTCTGACGGATGCGAATTTTCCACGCCAATAGCGAATAAGCCAGCACTTTTTGCAGAATGAATGCCCGCTGGCGAATCCTCAAGGGCAAAACAAAGCGAAGGTTCCAATCCTAATTTGAAGGATGCGGACTGGTAGGGTTCTGGATGAGGTTTTAAATTTGACACGTCATTTGCCGTCACAATGACCTTCAAATGTCGTTGAAGATTTGTGGCCTGAAACACAGCGGAAACATCATCCTGAGAACTATTTGTAGCTAACGCTATGGGTACAAATTGAGTTATTTCATTAAGATAATCTTCCACCTGGTCAAATAATTTAACCTCAGTTATAGCTCTATTTCTATAGGTTTGTTGCTTTAATTGTTGAAGACCTTCAACAGATTGGTTTTTCAAAAAGTGTTCACAAACATGTTCTGCCACTAATCTGTCAGATAAACCAATCCATTGGTGCATCCAGGATTCATCGAATTTTAATCCCAGGTTATTTAAAATGACCAGCCAGGTATCAATATGTAAGGGTTCTGTGTCCGCTAAAGTTCCGTCTAAATCAAAAACAATTCCTTCAATTCTCATTATTTACAATTATTTGGCAAAAGTAAAAGAATTATACACTCATCGTATTAAAAAAGTGAGTAAAAGCCAAAAAGTAACTTTATTCCTATATCTTAAGGGTGAATTTATAAAAAAAGTACTATGGAAAATGTAATGGGTGTCGATATAGGTGCAACGCAGATGAGAGCAGGTCGTGTTGCAAATGAAAAGGTTAGTTTGATGTTTTCTGAGAAAACACCATCAGATGCCGACTATGACCAGGTATTAAAAACGCTTCTTCAACTCATGGAAAAGCTATTTAATTATGATACCATGGCTATTGGATTGGGGGTGCCCTCTGTGGTTGATAATAAAAATGGTATGATTTATGATGTTATTAATATTCCATCCTGGAAGGAAGTTCCGTTGAAAAGTATCCTTGAAAAACACTTTTCTGTGCCAATTTACATCAATAATGATGCAAATTGCTTTGCTGTTGGTGAAAAAAATTTTGGATTGGGTAAAGATTATAATCATATTGCCGCTGTTACTTTGGGCTCGGGGGTTGGTACCGGTCTTATTTTGAATTCTAAACTATATTC
>CAMDWC010000051.1 GCA_945878825.1 Haliscomenobacter hydrossis DSM 1100 | reverse complement strand
TTCATATTTATCTGCACTGTCTTGTAGGCTTGACAATACATAATCTTCTGGTACATTTAACTTTTTAGCAGTTTCAGCACTGAATTTCTTCTTGTCGGCATGAGCACTCAAGGTAGTTCCATCTTCCCAAAAGTAATTACACACCGGATCTAATCTTTCATATTTAAAACAATTCGCTGGATTTTCACCAGCTAAAATAAACAGATCATCTACATATTGAGGCATAGTAAAAAGGGATGGACCTGCATCAAAGCGATAACCTTGTTTTTCAAAAGCGGTAAGTTTTCCGCCCGGATAGCTATTAACTTCAAAAACGGTAACTTTATGACCTGCTACAGTTGCTCTGATGGACGCAGCCAATCCCGCAATTCCAGCACCTACAATGCCAATTTCCATAATTCTTAAGTGTAATGAATAAACTTAAGAAACAACATTTTAGATTATCTGTTCATTTTAACCTGCAAATTAGGAGGCAAAGGATATTTGGGCATCAAAATGTGGCAGAGAATATTCTATAGGCATCTCAATCCAAAAACAAGCCCCCATGCTTGGCGTTGGAGTAAATCCAATGTAACCCCCTGCATTTTCAATGATATCCTTGCACATAGCTAATCCCAGTCCGGTGCCTGACGATTTTGTAGTAAAATAGGGGGAAAATATTTTTTCCTGAGTTTCTAGAGCTACCCCTTCTCCATTATCTTCTATCTCAAGTCGAACCAGATCATTCTTCATTTGGAATAATCTGATGTTAATCTTCCCGTTTTTTTCAGTGGGTATAGCTTGAACGGCATTCATGAGAAGATTATTAATTACCCGTTGTATCTGATTTTTATCTGCGAAAATGGGATAACTGTCTGCTTCAATATTGCAATAAAAGGAATCATTATGGTCGTCAAAATGGTGTCTGTGCATTTCTAAAGATTGCTTTAGCAAATCGACTAAATTGAAAGTAATATTTTGAGGATTTGGCATAGACGCAAATTGAGAAAATGAGGTAGCAATTTCATCTAAGGTGTTGATTTGCTCCATAATAGTCATTGTCAATTTAGGCAAAAGGGTCTGTATCAGGTCGGGTTGAAGTTTTCCAGCTCGTTGGAGGTATTGTAAACTCAGTTTCATGGGAGTAAGAGGATTTTTGATCTCGTGGGCAACCTGTTTTGCCATTTCTCGCCATGCAACCTCTCTTTCTGTTTTCTTTAGTTTCTCATAACTTTGTTGTAGTTCGTCAATGGCGACATTATAGGCGTTAACTAATTGACCAACCTCGTCGTTTTTATGCCAGTCTATTTTATCACTCGCACCCATTTTTAGATTTTCCAGGTGTCTTCCCAATTGATCTAATGGATGGGTAAGAGAATTACTGTAGTAAATAGTTATTGCCGATATACTTAATAAAAGAAAGAGATAACCACTGAAAAGGGCACCCATAAAGTCGACAGCCTCCATGTTTTGATGGTTATCAACGACAGGAAAATATATACCAATCATGGATTTACTTTCTTTACTTCCTAAGTTTTTAACAGGGAACCAAACACGCAACAATTCTTTTCCTTTCCAGAATATTTTTTCTTTTTTGTATGAAAAATGACTCTTATTTTGAAGCTTATGATAAAATCCTCCCGGTGGTTTAAATGAAAAGGATGTAAACTTATTTCCTTTTTCGTCGGTCAGGACAAAATCATATCCATGTTGTTTTGCTATGGATACTAACGGATGATTCGAACCGTGATATCTTCGTTGAAGGGTTGAGATAATCTCTTGAGCTAAATAGCCATATTCCCTTTCATTTTCTCGTTTTTTTGATTTGTCAAAATAAAAAACAGAAGCTAAACAGAGGATACAAAGGGATGTAAAAGTGATATAAAATAATGTTTTTTGTATATTTAAACCTAAAGAATCAATCTTAATTGGTTTGGAAATACGTTCATTAGACTTTTTAATTTGAAGAAATTGGCTAAATATTAAATAGAAAATAAGACTCAGACAGGCGGTCAGAGAAAAAAATGCAAGGGGCTTGGCATAACCACCAAGGGTTTTACTAAGAATAACCGTTTTACCATTTTTATGAAGTTGAAAACTCATTTCTTTCGAGGTCAGTTCTTTTTTAATTGAATTTGTTGAATTATTTTTTAGCTTTTCAGGCACCATGGAATGCGGTTTTCCTTGCTGATAAAGTAGTTCGTTTTCCTTGAAAATGGAAACGGAATAATCAGACAAATGGTCGATTCCTTTAAAATTACCAGCATTTAAATGATTGAGCCTATTAGATTCATTTGGTTTTAAGGTAAGTGTTAACCAACTATTATTGTTTAACGCTAAGGAGTGGTTTAGTGGCGCTTCGGGAGCATAATTAAGGTTATAATAGCTCAACATATAAGGCGAAAAATCAAAAATTGATTCTAATGTCGTCAGGCGTTCAGTATTTGATATTAATCCTTTTTCCCAGGCAATGAATAATTCCTTCAGTTGCTTCCTTTTAGCATCTACGTTAGCTATTTTATTTAATTCCCTCTCTATTATTTTATCTGAAGGGGTGCTTAATTTTTCTGAAATTCTTTTCATTTCAGCCCATTCTCTTTCCAGCGTAAACTTATAAAGGAGTTGAGTGTGAAAAGCAGTGAAGAAAAGAACCCAGGTTAATGTCCAGGTCACCTGCGAATATTTACCCTCAATATACAAGTCATAAAGGAGATGCAAGGAAAATGAAAAAAGAAAAAGAAGGGGTAAAGAAATTTTTAAAGAAGAAAAATAAAATGGGAGTGTAATGCCTGTTGAAATGATAAAATAAAGTAACACCCTCGCGTTTTGTCGAGGTATCAATTTAAGTATTCTTTCAAACGCACCTAATCCTATTTTCCAGCCAAAATATATAATGCCAATGTGCAGCGAAATAACGAGTAAATCCAGCCAATTCAGTTTAAATATATTGTTTAGATCAATAGGATGTGTTTGTAAATATAAGGTAAATTTGATCCATTGGATAATACAGTAAAGCAAAGAAAAGTATAACAATAAAGCTAAAATAATAGGTATGAATCGCTTGCTTTTTGTAAAATGTCGGGGTCTTAGTTGCGATAATATGTTGTAAATTACAAATGAAAGTATCGTCCACAATAGTGCAGATGAAAAAGCACTGTAGGATTGAAAATTATTAACTAAATATATAATTTTCAAGTACAAATCATTCATATAATTGTTTATTAATAATTTATGTATTATGAATAATATGCAAGTATAATAATTTTTTCTTTAAAAAGGAATTGAATTTTTTAATTATTGAAATTTTATGCATATTACACTAGAATAAATATGAAGATGCTAAAGAACAAATTTGTACTCATTGGAAGTGTTGGATTGGTATGTGTTATTGGCACTGTTTTATATAACTTTTTCAGTGGTAATACTTCCGACAGCACGGAGTTAGTTGATTATAATTTACATGTAAGGCCTATTCTTTCAGATAAATGTTTCGCTTGTCATGGCCCGGACGCAAAAGCCAGGCAAGGGGGGCTAAGACTTGATATAGCGGATAGTGCTTATGCTTTGTTAAAAGAAAATCCTTCGATGCATGGAATTAAACCTAAGGATAGGGCTAAATCCGGCCTTTGGTTAAGAATTAGTGACGAGGATCCAGAATTATTAATGCCACCTCCAAAGGCTAATTTAGCTCTATCAGCTGATGAAATTGAAATATTAGGTAAATGGATTGATCAGGGCGCTGTTTATAAGCCTCATTGGGCATTTCTGCCTCCAAAAAAAGCTGAAATTCCTAAAGTAAAGAAAAAGAATTGGCCTAAAAACGAAATTGATTATTTCGTATTGGCTGAAATGGAAAAAAGAGGTTTGTCTCCTTCAGACCAAGCGGATCCAGAACGTTTACTAAAGCGTATTAGCTTAGATTTGACGGGTTTACTACCTAATGTTAAGGATCAGGAAGATTTTTTTAAGGATCCATCTAATGAAAGTTATAAAAAGGAAATTAACAAACTTTTAGCCTCGCCTCATTATGGTGAAAAAATGGCTATTTCCTGGATGGATTTAGCTAGGTATGCAGATAGTCACGGGTATCAGGATGACGGATTAAGGACGATGTGGCCTTGGCGCGATTGGGTCATTCATGCCTTCAATAAGAATTATTCCTATAAAAAATTTGTCTCCTGGCAAATTGCCGGTGATTTTATAGAACCTAATAATAAAGAAGCCATTTTAGCCACTGGCTTTAATAGGAATCATAAAATAACCCAAGAAGGGGGCGTCATCCAGGAGGAGTACAGAACGGAATATGTTACAGATAGAACTAATACCTTTTCAAAATCTTTTCTCGGATTAACCATGGAATGTGCCAAATGCCATGACCATAAATATGACCCTATTTCTCAGGAAGAATATTATAAAACATTTGCTTTTTTTAACCAGGTCGATGAAAAAGGACTCGTTGGCGATATTTCTCTGGGTTCATTAGCCGATCCCCCATTGATAAAAATATCAAAAAAAGAGGTTAATGAGCTTCTCAAATTTATAAATCTTCAGGACACTACGGTTTCTGTTATGGTTATGAAAGATTTGGAACAAAGAAGGCCGACCCACATTTTGAGAAGAGGGCAATATGACCAACCTGACAGAACGGTAGGTTTTGGACTACCCAAAGCGGTGTTACCTTATGATACCCTAAATTTTAGTCCTAACAGGAAAGGGCTATCCGATTGGATGTTTGATGATAATAATCCTTTGGTAGCAAGAGTTTTTGTAAATAGAGTATGGGAAAACTTTTTTGGAAGGGGATTGGTGAAAACTTCGGGAGATTTTGGATTACAAGGTGATTTACCCTCCCATCTTGCCTTACTTGATTGGTTAGCGGTTGATTTTAAAGAGCATAATTGGGACATTAAGAGGTTAGTGAGGCAGATTGTAAGTTCAGCCACTTACCAACAAGCTGCTAATGTGAGTCAGGAAAAAATAAAAAAAGATCCTGAAAATATTTGGCTTTCAAGGGCGCCCAGATTAAGACTCCCTGCGGAACTTATTAAAGATTTAATTTTGGCATCTTCCGGTCTTCTTATTCCTGACATTGGAGGACCCTCTGTAAAATCATATCAACCGGACGGTATTTGGGAGTCAACGACCTCAGGAAGAGGACAATTAGCCACTTATATACAAGACCATGGAAAATCATTGTATCGCCGGGGGATTTATAATTTCATAAAACGAACCGCACCTCCTCCGTCTATGTTGACATTTGATGGTCCCCCTCGCGACCAATGTGAAATTAGCAGATCAAGAACAAATACCCCACTTCAAGCGCTTATTTTATTGAATGACCCTATGATTAACGAGGCAGCCCGAGTATTTGCTGAAAAATTACTCATTGAAAAGAAGGGGAATGTGGATGAACTCATTGGTGTGGCATTCAGAAAAATTGTGTGTAGAAAGGCAAAATTAAATGAAGTGAGCGCTCTGGAAGATTTTTATAAAGAGCAATATAAATATTTTGTATCCAAAGCGGGGCAAGCGGAAAAAGTTTTAGATCAAGGGGAGTATCCGCACGAAAAACTGAAGGATAAAAATGAGGTGGCCGCTTTAGCACTTACTATTTTAACTATTTATAATTTGGAAGAATCTATTTCAAAAACCTGATGTAATGTCAAATCCATTTTTCGAAAATCAACAGCATGTTACGCGCAGACATTTTTTAGGCAAATTAAGTGTTGGCCTTGGCAGTGCAGCGTTAGGTACCTTGTTAACGAAAGATTTATTTTCCCCAAAAAAGTCACTGGAAGAATCTATTATAGCTGGGATCCCTCATTTTGCTCCCAAAGCGAAAAGGGTTATCTATCTGTTTCAGAATGGAGCACCTTCTCAATTGGAATCCTTCGATTATAAACCTTTGTTAAATAAAATGGTTGGACAGGAATTGCCAGCTTCTATTAGGGGCGCTCAACGATTGACAGGTATGACCTCCGGGCAGGATAAATTTCCACTGGTGGGTTCCAAATTTGCCTTTAATCAGTATGGTCAAAATGGTACCTGGATCTCTGAAATTTTTCCCAATATTGCAAAAATTGCCGATGATATCTGCGTAGTAAAAACGATACATACCGAGGCTATAAATCATGATCCTGCATTAACTTTTTTCCAGTCGGGTGCTCAACAAGGTAATAGACCTAGTATGGGTGCCTGGTTAAGTTATGGTCTTGGAAGTGAAAATTCAAATCTGCCTGCCTATTCAGTATTACTATCCAGGGGAAAAGGGAATGGTCAAGGGGTCTATTCAAAATTATGGACAAATGGTTTTCTCGATAGTGTACATCAGGGGGTTCAGTTTAGTAATAGTGACGAACCTATTTTATACCTGGAAAATCCAGATGGTGTCGATGCTGTAACCAGAAGAAAAATGCTGGACAAGCTGGCTATGTTGAATGACGAAAATTATAAAGAGTTCGGCGATCCTGAAATTCAATCTCGTGTTCAACAGTATGAAATGGCTTACCGTATGCAAACGGCCGTTCCTGAAATGATGGATTTATCAAAGGAACCAGACTATATTGTTAATATGTATGGTGCAGAGTCTATGGTTCCAGGGACTTATGCCGCAAATTGCCTTCTTGCCCGCAGATTATCAGAATCAGGTGTTCGATTCGTGCAATTATATCACCAGGGATGGGATCAACACGGAAATTTATTTAATGAAATGTCCGGGCAAGCAATGGATGTTGACAGGGCTTCCGCAGCGTTAGTGCAAGATTTAAAACAACGTGGTTTATTAGACGAAACCTTAGTCATTTGGGGGGGAGAATTTGGCAGAACCAATTTTTGTCAGGGGAATTTTTCTGAAGATAATTATGGAAGAGATCATCATCCCCGTTGTTTTTCCATCTGGATGGCCGGTGGAGGAGTGAAGCCAGGCATTTCTTATGGTGAAACAGATGAATTTGGCTACAATATCGTCAAAGATCCAGTTCACGTTCATGATTTTCATGCAACTGTACTTCATCTTTTAGGAATGGATCATGAAAAATTGATTTACAAACATTTAGGAAGAAGATTTCGATTAACTGACGTTGCCGGGAAAGTGATTCCTGGTATTATTGCCTGATAAACTTTTATATTTAATTATATGCAGGGATATAAATCCTGGATTAGTAATATCCTCATTGGAGCTAATTTTCTCCTCTTTTTCCTGGCTATTTCAGCGGACAAGATCGTTTTACCGACGTTCCTTTCCTGGACAGGTCATTTTCACCCGCTTTTACTGCATTTGCCCTTAGGCATTGCTAGTTTTTCTATAATTTTATGGTTATTCAAAAGGAATTTTTCAGGAAGTTCTTTTAATGAAATATATGAATTAACGCTGTCTCTATCAGCTGTTTCCAGTGTTTTTACCGCCTTATTAGGCTTATTTCTCTCTAAAGGCCAGGATTATGATGCCGTAATGCTCAGAAATCATTTGTGGAGTGGGGTTGCTTTATCTTTCTTTACTTGGTTTTCCTGGTGGGCATTTACAAATCTTGAAAGAGTTAAACCCTTTTGGACTTATTTACAAGTCTTTGGATTAGCATTGATGTCTTTTGCCGGCCATGCGGGAGGTTCTTTAACCCACGGTGCTGACTATCTGAATTTTCCGGATAAAAAAGAGATTGATGAAGATGTTCAAGCGGTTATAACCGATTCTACATCTTATTTCCAGCTGGCAATCAGACCTATTTTAGAGAAAAAATGTGTGTCATGCCATAAAAAAGATAAGGCAAAAGGGGATTTAATCCTTGCCTCCAATCCTAATACTACGTCTGACGTTTGGGTCGCAAAACATGCGAATTTCACTGAAATGCTGGTAGAAATGGTTCAACGTATTGATTTACCTATTACAGACAAAGAACACATGCCTCCAAGGGGAAAGGAACCATTGGAGCCTCAGGAAATAGTTACACTAAAAAATTGGATAAACGCGGGTGGAAATACCAACGAGATATTGGCATCTATAGAACAAAATCATGTCCTTTTTGCTGATAAAGAGTTACTCTTACAGTCGGGTTCAAAAATAAAAATGTATACATTTCCTTTCCTCTCAAGTAAAAAATTAGCCTCCTTGAATGATGCTTTTACTGTTGTTAGGCAAATAGCCAATGAGTCTCCCGCCTTAAAGGCAGATTTTTTTATAACTAAATCATTTGAAATTAGTAAACTTGATAAATTAAGTGCAGCAAAAGAACAAATTATTCATATCAATTTAAGTAAAATGCCCATAAGGGACGAGGATCTTAGCATGATAACGCTGTTTTCAAATCTTGAAAAGCTCATTTTAAATCAAACTGATATTACAGATAAGGGAATTCCCAGCTTAAAAAAATTAAATAAAATAAGGGTATTAAGTCTGTCGGGAACAGAGATTTCAATAAAATCTGTTCCTGTTTTAGCTGCAATGAAATCTTTAGAGGAGGTATATCTTTGGCATACAAATATTACTGAATCAGAGTTTCAGGACATCGTAAAGAAGTATAAAAATATTAAATGGTATTTTGGATTTTCTCCAAGTTCAACGGATATTTTACCTCTGAATGGGCCGATACTCGAAAATAAATCGTTGGTTTTAATGGAAAATGATAGTATTAGGTTTAAAAAATCGATATCAGGTGCCATTATTCGTTATACCGATGACGGCAGCGAGCCTGACTCTCTTTCTAGTCAGGTATATTCACATCCTCTTGTTTTTTCCAAACCAGTTACTCTTTCAGTCAAAATCTTTAAACCTGGCTGGATTTCAAGCCCTACCTATACTTTTGCGTTCTTTAAAGCTGGATTAAAACCTGATAGTACCAGATGGTTGACTAGCCCTGAACCTGAGTATTTAGGCGCTGGGGTACAGAGTTTGACAGATAATAGCTTGGGTAAAATAGATCAATTTAGGGCAGGAAATTGGCTGGGATATAAGAATAACCGGATGGAGACGTTATTCAAATTTAAGCCTGGGGACGCCGCTGCTATCCGTTTTGTTTCCGTGCATTATGGAATAAATGTTCAAAGCTATATTCTTGCTCCTCAGTATGTTGAAGTGTGGGGTGGTGATAGTGAAAGAAGTATGACTTTAATTAAAAAGAAAGTTTTGCCCGTTTTAGTAAAAGAAAAATTAAACGAAGTTGGGACCAGTGCCGTTATATTGGAAGTAAATAAACCAACCAGATATTTCAAAGTGATCGTCAAAAACGTGGATAAATTGCCAACTTTCCACCCTGGTAGGGGAGACAGAGGTTGGATTTTTATTGATGAAGTGTTCTTTAGTAAATAAAGTTAAAATATAATTTATGTCTGATTTTTTGCATTTGCATTGCCATTCTCAGTATTCGTTATTAGATGGTGCATCTCCTATTTCAGATATGATGGACAAGGCGCTGCAAGACGGGCAGTTAGGTGTTGCTATTACCGACCACGGTAATATGTTTGGTGCTTTTAAATTTGTGTCGGAGGCAAAAAAGAGAAAAATAAAGCCAATTATTGGTTGTGAATTTTATTTGGTTAAAGATAGACACAGACGCGCTTTTTCAAGGGCAAAAGGAGAACAAGATGATCGACATCATCAATTACTATTAGCTAAAAACAGAGTAGGATACGAAAATTTATCTAAACTCTGTTCTTTAGGCTTTATAGAAGGTTTGTATGGAAAATTTCCCAGAATTGACAAAGAGTTGTTACTGCAATATCATGAAGGTTTGATTGCAACGAGTTGTTGCATTGGGGCGGAAATTCCTCAAGCTATTCTAAAAGGAAATCTGGAGGATGCAGAGATCAAGCTTAAATGGTGGATTGATCTGTTTGGGGATGACTTTTATATAGAAATTCAGCGGCACCGGGGCATGGAGAATATTGATGGTACGGGCGTCAGTCAGGAAGATGTAAATCAGGTTTTACTAAATTTTGCCAAAAAATATAACCTTAAAGTCATTGCGACAAATGATTCACATTATATAAACGAAGAAGACTATTTACCTCACGATATTTTGCTTTGTATAAATACAAATAGTTTTATTTCAGATGCGGATAGATTCCAATTTCCTTCTTCCGATTTTTATTTTAAGACGAAGGCAGAAATGCAAACACTTTTTAAGGACGTACCTTTTTCCTTAGAAAATACGATGGAAGTTTTTGAGAAGGTTGATATTTTAGACCTCGCCAGAGATGTTTTGTTACCTGCTTTCCCAATGCCTCCCGAATTTACTGATCAGGACAGTTATTTGAGACATTTGACGTATGAGGGAGCTAAAAAAAGATATCCGGAGTTGTCAGCAGCACTTTGTGAAAGAATAGATTTTGAGCTGAAGGTTATTCAAAATTCTGGTTATCCTGGTTATTTTTTGATTGTCCAGGATTTTACCTCTGCAGCCCGAAAAATGAATGTGGCTGTAGGTCCGGGCAGAGGTAGTGCCGCAGGATCTGTGGTGGCTTATTGCACAGGTATAACAAATATTGATCCTATTAAATACGATCTACTTTTCGAACGTTTTTTGAATCCTGAAAGGGTTTCTCTTCCTGATATTGATATTGACTTTGACGACGAAGGGAGACAGAAAGTTTTAGACTATGTGATTGATAAGTATGGTAAGAATAAAGTGGCACAAATTGTTACGTATGGAACCATGGCTGCGAAATTATCACTTCGCGATGTAGGTAGAGTGATGCAGATTCCTCTTCCTGAGGTAGATAAGGTGACTAAAACTTTTCCCAATGCCTTGAACGCTACTTTATCAAAAGTTCTTGAAGAAAAGGATATCAATGCTAAACTTAAAGACGATTTAAGAAACGAGGAGGTTGAAAAGGCTTATCAATTTAGAAATCTGGCAAAAGGTGACGATGCCATAGGGAAAATGATCCGCACGGCCAAAAGACTGGAAGGGTCAGTGCGAAATACAGGTATTCATGCTTGTGGTGTTGTCATTACTCCGGAGGAGATCACCAAGTATGTTCCCGTAAAAGTAGACAAGGACAGCGGTATGTTAGTAACGCAGTTTGATAATAGCGTGGCAGAGTCTGCAGGGTTACTAAAAATGGACTTTCTGGGCCTAAAAACACTTACTATCATAAAAAATGCTGTCAAAATGGTAACCCTAAATCATGGTATTGATTTAGACATGGACAGTATTTCATTGACGGACGAAAAGACACTCAGACTTTTTCAAAATGGAGAAACAGTAGGTATTTTTCAGTATGAAAGTCCGGGAATGCAAAAATATTTAAAAGAGTTATTACCGACGACTTTTGAAGATCTCATAGCTATGAATGCCTTGTACAGACCCGGGCCTCTTAGTTACATTCCTAATTTTGTGAGCAGGAAACATGGCAGAGAAAAGATAACTTATGACCTTCCTATCATGGAAGAAATATTAAAGGATACCTACGGAATTACCGTTTATCAGGAGCAAGTTATGTTGCTTTCTCAAAAATTAGCTGCCTTTACAAAGGGTGAGGCAGATGTTTTGCGAAAGGCGATGGGGAAAAAGCAAAAATCAGTCCTTGATACTATGTTGCCCAAGTTTCTAAGTGGAGGGAAGGATAATGGACATCCCGAGGAGGTTTTATTGAAAATTTGGGGCGATTGGGAAGCCTTTGCTTCTTATGCCTTTAATAAATCGCATTCGACTTGTTATGCGTTCGTTGCTTTTCAGACAGCTTATTTGAAAGCGCATTTCCCAGCAGAATTTATGGCCGCCGTTCTAACTAATAATAAAGGAAATATTTCTGATGTTACTTTCTTTTTACAAGAATGCAGAAGGATGAGTCAGCCTGTTTTGGGCCCAAATATTAATGAAAGTGGCGCTGATTTTACTGCTAATAAAAGTGGTGCTGTTCGTTTTGGTCTAGTAGCTCTAAAAGGAGTGGGAGAGGGACCCGTAGAAGAAATTCTTAATGCCAGGTCAAAGGAAGGTCCGTTTACTGATTTTTTTGATTTTATGAGAAGAATGACTTCCCAGGCCGTTGGAAAAAGAGTCGTGGAAAGTTTGGTGTTGTCAGGTGCTTTCGATGATTGTAACGAAGCCTTTAGATCGCAATATTTTGCCCCTTCTGATAAGTATGAATCTCTCATTGAACATGCTACCCGTTATGGGCAGGCCGTAAGGCAGGGAGCTGCCGGAGGTGGGTTATCCTTGTTTTCAGATACAGAGGAAATAATGATTCCCGAACCTGTATTCCCTCCCGTGTCAGATTGGAATCTTTTGGAAAAATTAAGACGAGAGGAAGAGGTTACTGGTTTCTTTATTAGCGGGCACCCCTTAGACGATTATCATTATGAAATAAAGCAATTTACTACCTGCTTCCTCGATTCATTACCTAATCATCAACAAAAACCCTTTGTTTTGTTGGCTGGCCTGGTATCAAAAGTTACTCATAAAGTGTCTAAAAATGGAAATGGGTGGGGCGTTTTTGAAGTGAGCGATTTTAGTGGAATGTTTGAGTTTAGATTATTTGGTACGGAATATCAACAATTTAAGTTTCTCCTGGATGAAGGTATGACCGTATTTCTTAAGGGGAAATTTCAAACCGGGTGGCGTGATCAGGGTATGGAATTTAAATTATTAGAGGTAACTCTTTTAGAAGATATTTCAAGTAAGTTAACAAAAAATGTGACGCTTCGACTTCCGCTTGAGGTGATAAATACGTCCCTTATAAACGATTTAGAACTCCTTATTAAAAAGGAAAAAGGAGCCCATACTGTTAAAATTGACGTTATTGACAGGTCAACTAAAAGTAAGGTCTCCTTTTCTATGAGAGATAAAAAAATACACGCAAATACACACTTAATTAGAAAATTAGAAAAAATGGGATTTGAGTGTATTCTTAATATTACATAAATTTTAACGCTTTAACGAAGTAGGTTAAAACAAATGGCAAGGCCAACCAAAACCATTCATCCGCATAAGCCAGAAGAGCAATCATAGCAGTAAGAGAAATCAGGAATATAACCCAATCACTTTTAGTTGTATCTTTTACAGTTTCCATTTTTGTATTTTTTTGCAAAGGTAAAACGAAATAGGGAAAATTCCAATGGTTTTTTTAAACAATGGTTTCCTGATCAGGGCCTAATTCTCCTTCCCATTTACTTATAACACTGG
Organism: Haliscomenobacter hydrossis DSM 1100; assembly: GCA_945878825.1. Lineage (GTDB taxonomy): Bacteria > Bacteroidota > Bacteroidia > Chitinophagales > Saprospiraceae > BJGN01. The sequence goes on along the minus strand of CAMDWC010000051.1, from coordinate 2,176 downwards.
TTGCCAGTGCGTTGCCTATAACATTTGTCCCAGACCGAAACATGTCACAAAAATGGTCAATAGGTAAAATTAAGGCAATACCTTCAGGGGGAATGTTGAACATAGATAAAGTGGCTGTTATTACAACCAAAGAGGCTCTGGGTACGCCGGCTATACCTTTACTAGTCAGCATGAGTACTAGTAACATCGTTATTTGTGTTCCAAAGTCCAATTGTATACCATAAGCCTGAGCTATAGCAATGCTGGCAAAAGTCATATACATCATACTTCCATCCAAATTAAACGAGTAGCCTAAAGGAAGAATAAAGGATACAATTTTATCCTTACATCCGAATTTTTCAAGTTCTTCGGTTAGTTTAGGGAACACCGCCTCACTACTTGTTGTACTGAAGGCAATGATAATAGGTTGAATAATTCGTTTCAGTAGTCCTGGAAGACGATCCCCCAGAAATATTTTTCCGAAAGCCAGTAATACAATCCATAAGACAACTATACCAATGAGAAAAAATCCCATGTATTTTCCATAAAAATAAAATATACCTAAGCCTTTGGTAGCAATAACCGCTGCAATAGCACCAAAAACACCAAGAGGAGCGACATTCATTACATAACCAACCATCTTTAAAATCGCGTGTGCTACTGCATCCAGACCCTTTACTATGACCTTCCCGTTTTCACCTAATCCAGCGGTAGCTACACCAAATAGGATAGAGAAAATAACGATTTGCAATATTTCATTTTGAGCTAAAGCTTCGAAAATACTTCTTGGAAAAAGATGTACTACAAAATTCTCTAAGGAAAAAACTTGTGTTTTACTTAAAACATCTGCTGCAGCACTGGCATCTGCATTGTCTAAATCTATGCCAACCCCAGGTTTTAATATGTTTACTAAGATCATTCCAATCGTTAAACTCATTAGAGAAGCAGAAATAAACCATAACATGGCTTTGCCTCCTACGCGTCCAACAGTCTTTAAATCACCTAATTTTGCAATACCAACGACTAAGGTAGAAAATACAAGAGGAGCGATGATCATTTGTACCAAAAGCAAAAATATCTTGGTTAAAATTTTAATGCGTTCAGCAAAAACCGCAATAAATTCAGGGGTAGATTGAGTGTGTACGGTATATCCTAAAAGGACGCCCGCTACCATGGCTATTATAATATATAGCGTAAGATTATTAGCTTTTTTCACGTTTTGTTAATTTTTCTAAATATAAGCAATACTCGGTTAAATAATAGGAACTGGAATAATTTTCTGGTCCAACAAAAATGTATGTAAATCTTCTGGTGTGGTAAAATGGATAGCATCCATTCCAGCCGCTTTGGAGGCGTTTACATTCCTAAGATTGTCATCAATAAAAAGAGCTTCTTCCGGATTAATATCAAATCTTTCAAATAGCAATTCATATATCTTTGGATCTGGTTTGGCGAGTTCCTCTCTTCCTGACACCAAAATACCTTCAAACCAGTCAAGGAACGGGAATATATCCCAAGCTACAGGCCATGTTTCTGAAGACCAGTTAGTCAGGGCATAAATTTTGTATTTTTTTTGTTTTACTAAATAGTCTAAAATCTTTACCGTTCCTTCAATTGGACCATGTAGCATTTTCTCCCACTGCCCGTAGAAGGCTCGAATCTCCCTGTCCCAATATGGATGATTTTCAATCAGACTGTCTGTTGCTTCCTTTAAACTCCTTCCCGCATCTTGTTTCTCATTCCACTCTGGGGTACAAATTTTAGCTAAGAAAAGCTCCATTGCTTCGTCATCGTCAAATATTTCTCTATAAAGATATCTTGGGTTCCAATCAATTAACACGCCACCTAAATCAAATACGATGGTAGTTAAATTTTCCCTGTTAGTTTGCATGGTTTTGAAATTTAACACCTCAAGGTACTAAAAAATACAGTAAAACGGCAGCGTAGAAGGGTTCAACTTGTAAAGATTAATAAAAAATCATTCTACAATGCCTGATTTTTTTAATAATTCTGCAATGGTATTTTCCATTTCTGCAATGGTATTATCCTTTTCTGCAATGGTATTATCCTTTTCTGCAATAGTGCTGTCTTTAATTTTAAGTTCCTCCTCTTTTACTTTAAGGTCTTTAAAATATTTCTTTTCACTATCCCGGTATCCAGCATAAATTGAACGCCACGCTTCTTGTTCAATTTCGAA
>CAMDWC010000050.1 GCA_945878825.1 Haliscomenobacter hydrossis DSM 1100 | reverse complement strand
GAAGGCCTGGTTATCTATCTTGATCCGGACTCATGTAATACAACGATCAGACTTCCGGTTCCTACCAATATCCAGGAATGTCTGCCTGATCAGGTAACGATTTCAGTAAGCGGTGATTTTGGAAATTCCTTAAATATTTCCCGAATTCCAGCAGGTATTTATAATGTAACTTATCGTGTAGCTGATGTATGTGGGAATTTTGGAACCTGCGATGCTACTTTTGCCATCATCGAGAATACGCCGCCTGACTTGTTTTGTAATAATATTGTCAGCAGGTCTTTGGCCGCAAATGGTCAGGCTATTGTAAATGCACTTGAATTTATTGATACTGTGAGAACAACTGATAATTGTACAGCCCAAGACTCTATTCGTTATAGAATTGGTGCCCGTCCTACACCAGGTTTCACGGGTCCACCTCCTAATGCTTCTTTAACTTTTGCTTGTGACGATATTGGTGATAATCTATTGACGGTTTGGGCAGTTGATATTGCAGGAAACTATGAACGATGCGATGTTATCGTGAGGATAAATGACCCGCTTGCCGTTTGTGGTGCAGGTGTTACCGTGGCGGGAGCTATCAGATTGGAAAATGGTTCCGGTGTTCCAACGGTAAAGGTTGAGGAAATGAAAAATTATTCCGGTGAATCTATGACCGATAATAAAGGGTTATATTCCTTAGGAAATCTGGTGCCAGGTGGCACGTATGAATTCATGCCTGGTAAAATAGGTAATTATACAGATGGTGTGACTACCCTCGATTTGATATTGGTGAATAGGCATCTAACTGGCTCTAAAGCACTTGAATCTCCTTACAAAATAATAGCTGCAGATGTAGATGGAAACGGAAGGATTTCTGTAAGAGATGTTATCCAGCTGCAAAGATTGATTTTGAATGTAACCAATACCTTTCCTGAGAATAAACCCTGGCGTTTCATTCCTAAAAGCTTCCAGTTCCCCAATCCAAAAGATCCATTTTCAACCCCATTCCCTGAATCTAAAGCAGTTTCCAATCTTTTCAAAGATATGACCGATGGTGATTTTGTAGCTATTAAAATTGGTGATGTTAATAATAGTATAATCCCTGAAAATGGTATCAGCCCCCGTTCCCAGGAATCTTCCAGAGTCTTTTTACTCCCACAATGGAAGCTTAAACCAGGGGAACGGGTCTGGTTACCTATACATTTTGAAAGCAGTGATCTTTGGTGGGGTGGACAATTTGCCCTGCAAATGAACCCCGAACTAATTAAAATACACGGCTTCTCTGGTTCTGAAGAATTTAATATCAGCAGTAAACCATTGAATAACAATACCTGGGCTTTATCCTGGTATGCGGACGATTTTAAAAAGAGCGAGGCAGGTGAGGTATTAGGATTTATTGAGGTGGAGGCACTTCGACATACTAATCTTTCTGATGCCATAGCATTAAATAATAATTCTTTTGATTCAGAGGCTTACTTATCAACACAGAACATTGATTCAGTGGTGGTCGCCCCCCTGACCATTCAGTATGCTTCACCAAATGCCGCAACCAACAGTGGGTTGCGGCTTTGGCCGAATCCTTTTGAAGACTGGGTGACTTTTCAATTGCCTCCCGCTTCTGGTCTTCAAGGTGTTTTAGATATTTATGATGTGCAGGGAAGAAAAATCTGGACAAAATCCTGGCAGTTGAATAAAGGAGATTCTCCTCTTTTTACTCTTCAGGCTAATGAATTACCTCATGCTGGTGTCTATATCTATAAATATACCGATGGTTTTGGACAATATACAGGAAATCTGATTTTACAGAAATAATTCAAGATTATGTTATTTCAGGATAAAGTGCCTATTTGCTACTTTATCCTGAAATTTTTTATATGGCTTCGAAATTCCAAAAGGGAAAGTGGGGAGAAACGTTGGCCGTAAACTGGCTCACTCAACACGATTTTAAAATTATAGACAGAAACTGGTTTTATGGGCATGCTGAAATTGATATTATCGCCTGGCATGCTCATATTTTAGTTTTTATAGAGGTAAGGCTGCTACACAGAAATAATGCCCATTTACCTGAAAATACAGTGAGTGGTTTGAAAAGAAAGAAAATAGCCTCCGCCGCTGCAGCTTTCACAGAAAGTAAACATTATCAGGGAGATATTCGATTTGATATCATCGGAATTGTGTACGATGGTCAACATACCCCTGAAATTCGTCATTTTCCCGATGCTTTTTTTCCAGGCCTATTCTAAATTCAATTTGTTTTTAAGCTACTTTAAAGCTAATTTTATACAAAATTGAAATGGATATGTTCTGGAAAATATCAATGTTTTTACTGGTTTTTGTTCTCATGCTACATGCGCTTATAGGGCAAAATGTGGTTGACAATAAAGAAATAAGACTAATTACCCTACATCCTGGTCATTTTCATGCCGCATTGATTCAAAAATCAATGTACCCTCAGTTGTCGCCTATCGTGCAGGTTTATGCTCCGGCAGGTACCGATGTAGAACTGCATCTGGCCAGAATTAATGCATATAACAAAAGAACCGATAAGCCTACCCAGTGGGATGAAAAGGTTTACATAGGAAAAGATTATTTATCCAGAATGTTAGCTGAAAAAAAAGGCAATGTGGTCATGCTGGCGGGTAATAATAAACTGAAAACAAAGTATATCTCTGACGCAGTGTCCGCTGGATTTCATGTATTTGCCGATAAACCGATGGCTATAAATGCTGCAGGATTTAATTTACTGGAAAAGGCCTTCAAACTGGCTGATCAGAAAAAGGTCTTCATCTACGATGTCATGACAGAGCGGTATGAAATTACTTCTATGCTTCAAAAGGCATTTTCTGAATTTGAAGAGGTGTTTGGCGTGCTTCAGAATGGTTCAGTAGATAACCCTGCCGTGATTAAAGAAAGTATTCATCATTTCTATAAGGAAGTTTCCGGATCTCCTCTGCAACGTCCGGGTTGGTTCTACGATGTTACACAAGAAGGGGAGGGGATTGTTGATGTTACCACCCATTTGGTCGATCTTATTCAATGGAGTTGTTTTCCTGACCAAATACTGAACTATGAAAAGGATATCAAACTATGGGAAGCAAAACGTTGGGCAACACTGATAACACCCGCCCAATTTCAAACGAGTACTAAACTCACTCAGGTTCCCGAATATCTTAAAAACACCTTGAATCCTGAGGGTCAACTGGCTGTTTTTTCTAATGGACAGATTGACTACCAAATAAGAGGACATTTCGCGCGTGTAAAAGTAACCTGGGCATGGCAGGCTGAACCCGGTGCAGGTGATACCCATTATTCCATTATGAGAGGAACCAACGCCAGTTTGGTTATCCGGCAAGGTGCTGAACAAGGGTATCAACCCGTTTTCTCTGTTGAAACCAATAGATTTAAGGAAGTGGCCTATCGCAATACTTTTGAAAGGGTCTTTCGGGAAGTAGCGAAGTCATTTCCAGGTATCAGCTATATTTTAATAGGAAATACCGCTGTTTTTGATATACCCAACGTATACAAAGAAGGTCATGAGGCACATTTTGCCAGGGTAACTGAAAAATATCTTGACTTTCTCGCCAAAGGTAAAATGCCGGAATGGGAGGTTCCAAATATGTTGGTTAAATATAAATTAACCACAGAGGCATTAAATATGGCCCTTAAAAAGTCAAAATAACTGGCAAATTACTTTGGTTCTTCATAAACGCCAAGTTCCACCTGTCTTTTTTGAAGATTGGTATCTATGAGCCTAACTTTTAGTTTGCCACCCATTTTTATCGTTTGTCCAGTATAAATACCCCGCGCAAAAAGTCGGGAAGGGTCCATCTCATAAGGCTCTGAAAAACGGTTAAAGGAGAGAAATCCTTCACAATGTGTGGTTAAGAGTTCAACAAACAGACCTCTGTCCATCATCCCGGTAACTATTCCCTCAAAAACTTCGCCAACATGGCTTTCTAAAAATTCTACTTGCTTATATTTAATAGATTCTCTTTCGGCCTCCATAGCTTTTCTTTCCATACTGGAAATGTGACGGCATTGCTCTTTTAAATAAACTTTGTTGGTGAGCCATACCGTTTCCAGATTTTTAGCCAGCAAACGATGGGCAATAACGTCGGAATACCGTCTGATAGGCGACGTAAAATGAGTATAATGACTGAAAGCCAATCCGTAATGACCAATATTTTCTGGAGAATAAATGGCTTTTGCCATGGTTCTGATGGCAATGGGTGCTAAAAATTTAAGCGCAGGGTCTCGAAGGGATTGCTCTGCCAGTAAATTATAGGAATTGGCTATTTCCTTGGGGGAATCTACCCTCATTTTAACACCAAATTCTTTGGCAAACCTGGCAAGCTCAAAAACTTTGTCCTCATTTGGTTCGTCATGTATTCTATAAATAAATGGAATCTCATATCCCGTGGCATCCATTTTATTCTTTAGAAATAAGGCAACCTCCTTATTTGCCAAAAGCATGAAGTCTTCAATTAACTTATGAGCATCCTTTCTCTCTTTAATAAATATTTCTACGGGTGCCCCTGATTCATCGAGTTTAAACTGTACCTCATCTGACTCAAATTGGATAGCTCCGGAGGCAAATCTCCTCTTCCTTAACTGGTGAGCTATTTTGTTGAGATGTATCAGTTCTGCAGCATAAAGTCCCTCCGACGTGTCCAGGATCTCCTGGGCTTCTTCATAGGTAAATCGTCGGTCGGAATGAATAATCGTTCGCCCAAACCATTTTTCCGTGACTTTTCCCTTTCCATCGATATTGAAAATAGCTGAAAAGGTAAGTTTATCCTCATTTGGTCTTAACGAACATAATTCATTACTTAACTTTTCAGGTAACATTGGGAGGACCCGATCAACCAGATAAACGGAGGTTGAACGAGTATATGCTTCTTTATCCAGTGAAGATCCTTCTCTTAAGTAGTGTGTAACATCAGCAATATGCACGCCAACCTCAACTTCATCGTTCGGTAACAATCGATAGGAAATGGCATCATCAAAATCTTTGGCGTTCCATGGATCTATGGTAAAGGTTAAAATATCGCGAAGATCCCTGCGCAAAGCAATTTCTTCTAATGAAATGGAGGTATCTATATTTTTTGCCTCATTTAAAGCAGCTTCACCAAAGCCTAAGTCGAAACCGGCATTTAGCAAAATGCTTTGCATTTCAATATCATGACTGCCGGCAGCACCTAAAATGTAGGTGATTTTTCCAATGGGGAGCGGGGTAGATTGACCTGTCCAGCCTATAATTTTAACTACGACCTTGTCCCCGTCCTTACCCCCTGATATTTCATTTAGATCAACTTTGATGTCATAAGGTAAAATGGTATCCGTAACTACGAGGCCAAATTTATTATTCAAATATAAAACGCCCAAAAAGGACTCTTTAGCCCGGGTTATTACATCGATAACCTCACCTTCAGGGCGCCGTTTTCCTCTGGGAGTCCATGTTTGTATTCTGACGGTATCACCATTCATTGCCGTATTTAAATTCCGCATGGAAATATAAACGTCTACGGGTTTACTCTCCACCTTTATAAATGCAGCGCCGGAACGAGTCATATCGACAATACCAATGTCCCCTTTTTCTTGCTTTTCAATGGGCACACTTCGGTTGAATTGAAATTTATAGTCCTCCAGGGCAAGCACTTCTTTTTCTGTTACTAAAAGTTCCAACGCGTGTAATATGGAATCTTTAGTGTTCGCAATAGCCAGCGTTTGGGCTATTTGACGGGGGTTGTACCTTTTTTTTGGCGCATTTTTAAGTAAATCCAAAATAGCAAGCTTTAAGTCTTTAGCACTATATTTTGGCTGGGAATCATTGGACGATATAGTTTTTTTATTTTTTGACATGTCTGTTTTTTAATCAGGAATAAGTTCATCTTCAATTTCAACGATGCGACCCTCCGGCAATAATTCTAATAACAACGTTGTACTACTTCCTGGTTCATACGTTTCATCAATATGTGATATTCCAGACAAAATTCTTATGCGCCAGTCCTCATCCATTACTGCAATCGACTGCAATATGGTTTCCAGGATTACACTCGTACCTGAAAGCGTTCTTTTATCTATAAGTACGCCTTTTTTAGTAAAGGTAACAATGATGTAGTGGTAATTCAATAAAGCAGCTTTCCAATATACCAGGGCTTCAAATGCTTCAGTCTCTCCAACACGAAAACAAGGCATGAATTCTGTAAACTCGTCAGGTTCATTTTCTTCTAAAGGATAAATAAATTGTTGTATGATGGCGTCGGGAAGAGGAATATTGTCCTGGCTGAATATATTAATGTTCTCCTCCGCCAAAACAATAGGTAACGGCATCACAGGAAAGAATTGAATGAATTCGGGGAAGGTTGCTTCTGTTAAAGACACTTTTATTGATTTTGTTAACAATGTTATTTGAAATGATTCTAAATTAATTTAAAATAATGAACTTAACGCTATCATTAGAGTTGTAAATGGCCTTAAAGATATAGATTTGTATCTCATTTTTCTACATGCTTTAAATGAAAATATAATACAAATGAGTTGGATGACTAATGCACTCAAACCAATTGGGCTAGTTTGGTTTGCTAATTTTTTAACGTCGTCAATAGGTAAAAAACTGTTGATGAGCCTTTCTGGTTTGTTCCTGATCTTGTTTCTTCCTGTTCACTTGATTGGGAATTTACAATTACTGACAAAAGACGCTGGAGTATCCTTTAACCTCTACACTTACTTCATGACGCACAATCCGCTGATTAAAGTGGTTTCTTACCTTCTTTATGCTTCTATTATCCTCCACACTATCCAAGGATTGTTGTTATGGAGAAAAAATAAAAAGGCCAGAGGAAATATTGGCTATGCGGTGAGTGCACTAAGGGGCGACGGTACCAATGTGAAAGCAGCTTCTAATATGGCATGGTTGGGAATAATTATTTTTGTCTTCATAGCCGTTCACATGTATCAATTCTGGCTTCAGATGAAATTGGGTAAAGTAGCCATGGTTATGATTGAAGGAGTTGAATATAAGAATCTTTATGATCCAGTAATTTTGGCTTTTTCAAATCCTGGCTTTGTAGTATTTTATGTTATTTCTATGATTATTATTGGTATTCACTTAAATCATGGATTTCAAAGTTCATTTCAAACACTGGGCCTTAATCATAAAAAATATACCCCCTTTATTAAATACATTGGTAGAATTTATGCTTTTATCATCCCATTTGGGTTTGCTATCATTCCCATAATCGTTTATGGACGTAATAACTTATGGTGGTAATTGTTTTATTTTGACTTTAATTGTAAATGCACATGGATAACTTAAATTTAAATGGAAATGTACCCTCAGGGGACTTAGCCGATAAATGGACAAAATATCGTTCAACCCTGCCTTTGGTTGCACCAAATAATAAACTTAAAATTGAAATTATTGTCGTGGGTACTGGCCTTGCGGGTGCCTCGGCAGCAGCTACTTTGGGCGAGTTGGGCTACCTTGTAAAATGTTATACATTTCATGATAGCCCGAGAAGAGCGCACAGTATCGCCGCTCAGGGCGGTATAAATGCCGCAAAAAATTACAGAAATGACGGGGATAGTGTTTTCCGTTTATTTTATGACACCATAAAAGGAGGTGATTACAGATCAAGAGAAGCTAATGTTTATAGATTAGCAGAAGTGAGTACATCTATTATCGACCAGGCGGTGGCGCAAGGTGTTCCGTTTGCCAGAGAATATGGAGGTCTTCTCGATAACAGATCGTTCGGAGGGGTTCAGGTTTCAAGAACCTTTTATGCCAGAGGACAAACAGGTCAGCAACTTTTATTGGGTGCTTACCAATCGCTGTCACGTCAGATTGCCCTGGGTAATGTAAAAATGTTTACCAGACATGAAATGATCGAACTGGTGCTAAAAGATGGTAAGGCAAGAGGTATCATAGCAAGAAATTTACTGAACGGAGAATTAGAAAAACATGGGGCTCATGCTGTTGTTTTGGCTACTGGTGGGTATGGTAATGTTTTTTATCTTTCTACCAATGCAATGAATTGTAATGTTACCTCTGCTATGCGTGCAGTGGCAAAAGGCGCCTTCATGGCCAATCCTTGCTTTACACAGATTCACCCAACTTGCATTCCTCAGATGGGGGAATACCAGTCGAAGCTGACCCTAATGTCTGAGTCTTTGAGAAATGACGGTCGCGTTTGGGTTCCGGCGAAAAGAGAAGACGCCAAAGCTATTCGCGATGGAGTAAAGACAGCACTGGATATTCCTGAAGCTGATCGTGATTACTTTCTCGAAAGAAGATATCCTGCCTTTGGTAATTTAGTGCCTCGAGATGTTGCCTCCCGTGCCGCTAAAGGGGTGTGCGACGAAGGGCACGGCATAGTGCCAACGGGTCTGGGCGTTTACTTAGACTTTTCGGCGGCTATTGAAAGATATGGTAAATCAAAAGCTAATATTCTTGGTCTGTCAAACACGTCCAATGCAAAAGTAATTGAACTGGGAGAAAAGGTAATCGAAGAAAAGTATGGGAACTTGTTTGAAATGTATGAGAAAATTTCAGGGGAGAATCCTTACAAATTTCCAATGAAAATTTATCCCGCCGTGCACTATACGATGGGAGGTCTTTGGGTCGATTATAATCTTATGACCAATGTTCCGGGGTTATTTTCTATCGGTGAATCAAACTTTTCTGATCATGGTGCCAATCGTTTAGGTGCATCCGCTTTAATGCAAGGTCTGGCTGACGGTTATTTCGTGCTTCCTTATACTATAGGTACTTTCTTAAGCGAAGATATTAGTACCCCTAAGTTAGATACTAATGCGCCCGAATTTACCGTTGCGGCAGATTTGGCAAAACAAAGAATCGATAAGTTATTTGCCATAAAAGGAAAACAATCGGCTGAAAGTTTTCACAGAAGATTGGGTAAGATCATATGGGAATATTGTGGTATGTCTCGTACGGCAGAAGGGCTAATTTCAGCAAGACAGCAGGTGCGCGCTTTGAGAGATGAGTTTTATGCTGATCTTTATCTGCCGGGCGTTGCAAATGACCTAAATCCTGAACTTGAAAAAGCACTTAGGGTATCAGATTTTATAGATTTAGGTGAAATAATGGTGGTCGATGCGCTCGATAGAAATGAATCTTGTGGAGGCCACTTTAGAGAGGAATTTCAGACGCCTGATGGTGAAGCATTGAGAAGAGACGATGAATTTGCTTACGTTTCTGCATGGGAGTTCAAAGGGGCTGACCAAGATCCTGTTTTGCACAAGGAAATGCTACATTTCGATAATGTTGAATTAAAAACCCGTTCTTACAAATAATCTTATCTTAATTGCTGGCCTTTTGGCTTTAAATTGATTATTATGAAATTGACACTCAAAATATGGCGCCAACCAAGCCAAAATGTGAAAGGAAAATTTGAAACCTATTCCCTGGATAATGTAAGTGAACACATGTCATTTCTCGAAATGCTTGATGTTTTAAATGAAAAATTGAGTTTCGAACAAAAGGTTCCTATTGCTTTCGAACACGATTGTAGAGAAGGAATTTGTGGTACTTGTAGTTTAGTCATTAATGGACAACCTCATGGTCCATTGCAAGGCACCACTACCTGCCAGTTACACATGCGTAACTTTAAAGACGGCGAAACTATCGTAATTGAACCTTATCGTGCCTCCGCTTTTCCCTTATTGAAGGATCTTTCAGTGGATAGAGGTGCATTAGATAGAATTATTCAGGCAGGTGGTTTTATATCCGTGAGTACTGGACAAGCTCAGGATGCCAACGCTATTCCTATAGAAAAAGATGTGGCTTCTCATGCTTTCGATGCCGCAACCTGCATAGGTTGTGGTGCTTGTGTCGCCGCCTGTCCAAATTCTTCCGCCATGCTCTTTACCTCGGCAAAGGTGGCGCATTTAGCGTTATTACCTCAAGGTAAGGTGGAAGCTCAGAAAAGAGTTTTAAATATGGTTCGTCAAATGGATTTGGAAAATTTCGGAAATTGTTCTAATATTACAGCATGTGAGGCAGAATGTCCAAAAGGTATTTCCGTTTCTAATATCGCTTTGATGAATAGAGAATTTCTATCTGCGTCGTTTTCTTCAAATGACGCCAACTAATTTGGTAATTATTGCTCCTTTGTTTAATAGATTTGCGAGGCTATCTTTCCAGATAGCCTCTTTTTTTTGTGCTACTTGGTCAATAAACGTGTGACCCCAAAGGGGTCAGGTATGAAAAGTGTAAAATTGTATTGTATAAAAGAGGGATAATGGAATCCTGCGAAATTGTTCCCCCAGGGGGATAATCAATCAAACGGGCATAGCCCCGCTATCTTTATAAAGGCTGTTAAGTTTCAACCCAACAGCCTCTTTATTTTATTTTTCTTCCTTGTTAATGATCGTGAGCAAGATTAGTTGGAATGCTTCCTTTTAATTTTGCGTGAGTGGTCCCAAAAATATAGTCCCAAAGAGGAGACGAAACACCAAACATCGTATCAGATTTTCCATAATGATGTAAAGCATGGTTAACCCATAATGCTTTAAACATATTATTAGGGGGTAAAAATATGTGAATAGAGTAATGAACTAAAAGATAAAACGCGTAGCCGCTTAAGAAACCAGCAAGAAAAGAAAAGGAAAATTTATCCAATATGAGTTCAAATAGAAATAAAAGAATGGTTCCCACCGCGACACTCATAGCAGGAGGCAAAGCTAATCTTTGTTTGTCCTTCGGGTAGTCATGGTGAACTCCGTGCATCGTGTAGGCGAATTTTGCCCTTTTTTCAGTGGTGCCTGGTAAATGATACACATAGCGGTGAACCAGATATTCTGCAAAAGTGAAAAATAAAAATCCAGATAAATAAAGAGATGTTACTTGAAATGTTGTTAAATCCGTAGCCACTTTTGTATAGTATAACAAAGCAATCGCATATAAGAAAAATAATGAAACTGGAATGGCAATGTGAGTTCTCGTTAAACTATCCAACCATTTATTTTTAAACAGCGGAATGGATATATTCTCATTAGAGAGGTAAGCTTGTTTTTTTTCTGTTCTCATTTATTGAAAATTTTTGTTATAATCCTAGAGATTTTCTTGTTTGGTTTACATATTTTCTATACATCAAACGGTATATTCTGTAATAAGTTCTATATCTCCTTTTAACAGATTCATAGCTATAATAATGTTCCTGGTCTTCCCATTCATTGATGGAAGGAACTTTGGTCTCTGCCTCATTTCCCAAAAGATAACCTTGTTCAGTCATCCATCCGTCATTATAAATTTTTCCTAAGTATCTTGAACCATGGTCAGAAAAAAGAGCTACTACCACGCTATTTTCGTCTAATTCATGTTGAATTTGAAAAATACCATGCATGGCAGAACCACTTGAATAACCCATCAACAGTCCTTCTTTTGACGCCAGTTCTCTGGCTCTGATCGCGCTGTCTCTATCGCTTACTTTTATGAATTCGTCGATTAAAGAAAAATCTATATTGGAAGGAATAATGTTTTTACCTAAACCTTCGACTTTGTATGGTTTTATTTCATTTGGATCATAAATTCCTGTCTCCCAAAATTTCTTTAAAACAGATCCGTATGCATCAATACCAATAATGCGAATGGCAGGATTCTGTTCTTTAAGATATTTTGCCACACCTGAAAGGGTACCTCCTGTGCCAGCACAACAAACATAATGCGTGATTTTACCCTCCGTTTGTTTCCATATTTCGGGACCCGTAGAATGGTAATGTGCCGCCGCATTGTCTGTGTTAAAGTTTTGGGCCAAATAAAAAGCGTTTGGTGTTTCTTTAGCTATTTGTTCAGCTCTGGAATAGTATGACCTCGGATCTTCGGGTCTTACATCCACAGGACAGATGATTACCTCCGCTCCAAGTGATTTTAATAGGGATATTTTTTCAGTGGAGGCCTTACTCGTGAGTGTTAGAATACATTGGTAGCCTTTTATCGCTGACAACATAGCTATACTAAACCCTGTATTACCCGATGTCGCTTCAACAATAGTTCCCCCAGGCTTTATTAAGCCCTTTTTCTCCGCTTGCTCAACCATGTAAAAAGCTATTCTGTCTTTGGCACTTTGACCAGGATTGAATGCTTCTACCTTAGCATAAAATGTTCCAGTTAAACCCGCTGTAATCTTATTTAACCTAACCATAGGTGTATTGCCTATGGTACCACTTAAATTTTCATAAACCATATCCTATCTATTCCAATTAATTAAACTGTTAACGCTTTTAGTGGTATGTTCATTTACGATACTTTATATTAGCAAATATACGTTAAATAAATACATTTTTGTGTTTTAGTAAGGTTAAATCATTTTAAATATCTATGTTGTCTAAGAAAAATTTCCGTCTGTTTCAAGGTTTCAGCGTAGTAGGGATTTTTACCATCTTTCCATCCAAAAAATCCATGACCAGCTCCTTCATATAAAAATAAAGTACATTGTCCTCCTGCTTTTTTTATTTTATCGCGAAAAATATCTCCCGTGGAAACGGGTATCAAGGCATCTTTGGTTCCCAAAAAAAGGACGGTCGGTGGGAATTTTTTAGTGATACTGTGCATGGGTGAAATATCGGGAAACCATGCTTTTACTCTTTCATAACCGTAACCTTCCGGTCCATTATCAATCACCGGATTAAACAATACCAGGACATTCGGTTTAGCGCTTACATTGATGTCATCCTTTGGATCGTTTATGTTAATAGAGGTGAAGGCAGCCGCTGCTAAATGCCCTCCGGCTGATCCGCCCCCGGCAGCTATTTTATTTGGTTTAATGTGTAATTCTTTGGCATTGACTCTTAAAAATCGAATAGCAGATTTAGCGTCTTCCAAGGCTTCTTTAGGCGTTGTGCCATGCACATTTTTTAATCGATAGGAAGCGCTTATCGCCACCATTCCCAGGCTGGCCAGATATTCAGATTGTGGTAAAAATTGTTCTGCTGTCCCGCTATTCCAACCACCTCCATGAAAAAAAATAATGGCTGCATGTCTTTTTTTTACTTTTTCAGGATAATGAATCCATAACTTTAACTCCGTTGTATCTATCTTTTTATATATGATAACCGTATCCTTCTGTGCAGATAAGCATTGCACTATTAAAGAACAGCACAAAAAACAAAGTATAATTTGGAAAGAATTCATGAGATTGTTTTTATTTACTTTTTGTTGAAAATAAGTTTGCGTAAAATATTCATAACATCTGTTATAAAACGGTTTTAATTTTACCTTTGACCTTTATTTAAAAAGTCCCAATGAATTCACTTAAATTATCATTAAAAGTAAGATTAATTCTTTTTAACCAGGGAAAAATCTTGTTGCTTAAACAAACCAAATTGAATGGGGGCAATTATACCTTGGTGGGAGGTAATGTAGAGTTGGGTGAAACCAGCAAGGAGGCCTTAGTGAGAGAATGCAAAGAGGAAGCGGGCATTACCATTTTGGAAAATGATTTAAGATTAGTGCATGTTTTGCAAAAAACAAGCATCAAAAGTCAACGCCTGGTTTTATATTTCAAAGCTTTTAGATGGGAGGGCGAGCTTCAGCGAAATGAACCTCAAAAGTTTAAAGCCGCAGAATGGCACGATTTACACAAACTACCCAAAAATTTGACGGGAACCATCAAAAGAGTTTTAAAGGATTATAAGGAGGGTGTGCTTTTTACTAACGAAAAGAATATTATCCCCCAATAAACATGCGACCCCTTCAGGGTCGATTTGACCCGTCCTAAAAAAAGTTTACAGATTTAACAATGCTTTAAAAATAGTCCTGAAACAAAATTACACTTTAATTTTAATCCTAAAATAGTTTTACTTTTGTTGTCATCAACGGAAGCGGAAATTAGCTCTGCTGAGGAGCAACTAATCAGGAATACGTTGATCAGATATGGTAAACTCAGGATTTCGGTTCTGAGTTTTTTTATTACCAATTCTGTAGATATGCCTAAAAAACCTATACCCTTGTTTCGCATGTCTGGGAGGGTTGATAGTAGTTTTTCCATAATCGTTTGATTTCTATGTCCGTATCGTTGTTATGGACTTGTGATGGCACTGCGTTGCCAATGCTTGAATGAGGACGATCTTCGTTGTACAACTTGACAACAGATTTTAAAACTTCTTTTGCATTTAAGAGTGTTTTTATCAGGTAATCAAATAAATATTCACCTTTGATTATTCCATTAATACGTTCAGCTATAGCATTTTCCAAAGGATCTCCATTTTCTGTCATCGATATTTTAATACCTTCCTTTTTCAACATGTTCACATACATTGAACTACAGTATTGCGAACCTCTGTCAGAGTGATGAATAAGCCCCTCCGCGTTTATTTTCAATGTTTTAATGGCCATTTTTAAAGCTGTAGCACTCTCTATAGCCTCCATCGTGTCAGCAACATGATATCCAACTATTTTTCTTGAATAAGCATCTGTAATGAAGCTTATGTAATAATGACCTCCTTTTGTTTTCCAATAAGTTATATCACTTACCCAGACATGATTTGGACCAAGCGGTTCGATATCTTTAATTAAATTTGGATACTTCTTCATCCAATGGTTCGAGTTGGTGGTTACATGATGGCGTTTTCTCTGTTTAATTAGTAATTTATTATCTCTAAGCAAATCAAAAAAAGCATCTCTACCCATTTTTATATTATGTTCATGCATAAAGGTTTCTAGTTTGAAAAAGAGTTTTCTTCCACCTAAACGCTTATGGTCTTTTCGGATATCACCGATTTTGTCAAGCAAAATCTCTTGCTCTATTAAATCCTTCTCAACCCGATTTTTACTTTGGTAGTAAGCCTGTCTTGTTAAACCAAACCATGAGCATAAGTTGGCTAAACTTATGACCTTGAAGCTGTCCTTCATTACTTCTATGGCTTGGTATTGTACTTTTTTCGAATAGGAATATTAAACTCTTTTTCAGCAATATCTACCATGGTGGAGAAAGCAATAGCCTTCATCTCTGCAGTTTGGAGTTGTTTCTCTAGTTCTGCTATCCGCTTTTTGAGCTTGAGCGTCTCAAAATCTTCGGAACCAGGTTCAATATCTTTCTTTTTCGTTGGCATGTTTTCAAAGTTAGTAATTTTTACATGTTTATCCACTATACCAAACCCACGCATCCACTTAGTTATTTTACCGTTCTCCGTCGAATATCCGGTATAACGACTATAAACTTCTCTTTTCACTTCATTGCCAGACAAATAATCTTCAATAATTCGTCTTTTTTCATCATCTGAAATATACAATCTACCGTTGTGCCATTGTCCTAAAATAGCTTTCCTTTCTTTATTCATTTTACACTTTTTTGTGTAAACCTATTTTAG
>CAMDWC010000049.1 GCA_945878825.1 Haliscomenobacter hydrossis DSM 1100 | reverse complement strand
AATCTGGTCTATTTTAGAGTCTATTTGTTGAAGCTCGTAGAGCATTTTCAACTTTTCAGCTACTGTTTTTTCAACGGCCATGTTGGGCAGGTTTATGATATATTCGAAATTATTGGTGATAATACACCGGATTGGTAACTACGGTTGTTAACCAAACACCAAAATTAGTAAATTTTTCAGAAATAATTTGCTTTATTAAGTTTATGGCACAAACTTCCGATTCATAATGACCAATATCGGCGATTATAATTTTATTATTTGCTTCCTGAAACTGGTGGTATTTGTAATCGGAAGTAACAAATATATCAGCTTGTGCCCGTAAGGCATCGGTTAGTAAAAAGCTCCCACTTCCGCCACAGAGAGCTACCTTATGAATTTTTTCTTTACAGAGTAAAGTATGCTTTATAACTTTTAGAGATAAGGTGTTTTTCAATAAATCTAGGAAATCAATAGGGTTCATTGGCTGGTCGAGATATCCAACCATACCTGCGCCCACCAGGTGCGATGTATTTTTTACCCCGGTAATTTCTTTAAAAGGAGTTTTACCTGTTGATGAATCAATCATTTGACATGCTTCGGAAAGTTGATGATTTAGAAGAACCATTGACAATTTACCTTCAGACATACTTGCTATTCCAGCTTGATAAGAAAAAGAATGAGGCTTCAGTAATTTTAATTGAGGCAGTATTGTATTTGCTTCATTTTCTGAGAGCACACATTGAAGCTGCGATAACAAACCCGGTTTTTCTTGCAGAATGGATCTATTATTAAGCCCAATGATTTTCGCTAAAGTTTCATTTATGCCTCTGTGATAGGCGTTATCTAAATTGGTATGAATAACATATATGGCGATGTCATTTTTTATGGCTTTAAGTATTATATTTTCAACAAAGCCGCCAGGGGTTAATTTTTTTAATGGCTTAAAAATGATAGGGTGGTGCGAAACGATTAAATTGGCTCCTTTTTGAATAGTTTCATTAATAACTTCGAGGGTCACGTCCAGGCAGGTCATAATACCCGTTATGACGGTTAGATGTTCGCCAACCAATAGTCCACAATTATCATAATCTTCCTGCCAGCTTAAAGGAGCATGCGAAGAAAGAACACGAATAACATCTTCAATTTTAGTTTGCATCCTTAGTCATTTTTTCAAAAATAAAATCGGCTAATTTTGTGGAAGATATGTCGGGCAAGAGAGAAATTTGTACCACTTCACCTTTATTTTCCAAAACAAAAGCTGCGCCAGCAATATTTTCAAGGGTATAATCGCTACCTTTAGCCAGGACATCTGGAATAACGGCTCGTATTAAATTTTCAGGATTCAACGCTGAGAAGGGAATAACCAGATCGACTGCTTGAAGGGAAGCCAAAACGAAAGCTCTTGAACTCAGTTTGTTGAAAGGCCGGTTATTTCCTTTTAGTTTATGTACGGAGGAATCATCATTAAGACCAACAATCAGCTTCGTACCATATTTAGCAGCATCGGCCAAAGAATGTGCGTGCCCGGCATGGAAGAGATCGAAGCACCCGTTCGTAAATACTATTTTTTCTTTGTTGGTCTTCCAAGTGGAAATAATGGCTAAAGCATCTTCCATATTGGCCATTATTTTATTTTCAATAAGATCCCTTAACTTCATTTTTATAAGATAACCGTTGGTTTATAACCTTTATTTATAAGTGGCAGGCAGATGAGTGAAATAGTACCAAACAGAAGGGTACCCCCAATTTGAATGGTGAAGAAGGAAATATTGGCCCACGAAAAACCATCTTCAAAACTTACACCATATACAGCAAGTCCAAGTTGGGTCATAAAATGATAGGTTCCCATCCCGCCTGGAGAAGGTACTACAATGCCCCAGCCACCCAATATAAAAACGAACAATGCAGCCGATACTGTCAAATTTTCTGTAACATGGAATGAAAGTAGGGTGAGGTAAGTCATTAAAAAATACATAGTCCAAATGATGACAGTGTGCAACAAAAACCTACTTTTACTGGGAATTTCTTTTACACTTTTTAGCCCACTGACAAAACCTTCGAAGAGATGTCGGATGGTATTAAAAACAGACCAGGTATTCATTTTTTTTCTAAATTTCCAAGCTGCCAGCGCCATAAAAATTATAATTGAAAGCAAGAAAACGACTAAGCCTATTTTTTCCCCAAAGCGTTCATTGGGATTAATATACTTTATGGCGATGGCTGAAATTTTATCAAATTCGATGATAAATCCTAACAGGGTAATGGCTAAAATCATGAAAAGATCAGCAATTCTGTCCACGACAATAGTTCCAATAGCTTTTTCCACAGGGATTTTCTCATATTTGGCGATAGAGCCAGCTCTGGCTACTTCTCCAAAACGGGGAAGGGCCAAATTCGCAAGATAACCTACTATGGTGGTGAAAAATGCATTGCTCAATTTTGGGTGATAACCCATGGGTTGTAGTAGCATTTTCCAACGTATGGCTCTGCTAAGATTTGAAATACCGTAACAAAAAAGGCTGGCGTAAATCCAAAGATAATTGACCCCGGAGAAATCATTTTTCAGTTTATCCCAAAGGCTGCATTGAGCATTTGGAATGTTTTTTAAAGCACAATCTTCCAAATAGGCCTGCTGTTGATTATTATACAAAAGCCAAAGTAACAGGAATCCAAAAGCAAAAAAAAGGACCAATTGCAGACCGGTCAATAATGTCTTTTTCATATAAACAGGTATCTAAATCTGGCTATTGATAGCAGACAAGTAGCAAATATAGTTGAATAGCTAAAAGAGAGAGCATAGTTATGTTGTTATTTTTCCTTTTTGTCGTAAAATTTTCGTACTTTTGTAAATTATTTTGGAAATCTTCCCTAATAGAATAGTACAAAAGTAAGTCAATGGGTAAAATAAAAGTCTTGATTGTAACCCAAGAAATGGAACCTTATACACTTGGTTCTGAAATTGCTAAACTTTCGAGGAAGTTGCCGCAATACCTTCAGGAAAAGGGGATGGAGGTGAGGGTTTTAATGCCTAAATTTGGATGTATTAATGAGCGCAGACACAGATTACATGAAGTAGTCCGCTTATCTGGTATGAATATTATCGTTGATGATGATGATTTTCCATTGATTATAAAAGTTGCCTCGCTTCCGGATATCCGAATGCAGGTTTATTTTTTAGATAATGACGATTTCTTCAAGGGCAGGGAAATTTTTCACGATGTAAAAGAAGTTGAATATGATGATAACTCTGACAGAATGATTTTTTTCTGTAAAGGGGTCATTGAAACGGTAAGGAAATTTGGTTGGTCACCTGATATCGTTCATTGCCAGGGATGGATGACCAGTTTGGTTCCTTTTTACCTAAAAACGGCCTATAAAAATGATCCTCTATTCAGTAAAGTGAAGGTGATTTATTCAGTTTTTAAAGACAGCTTAGAGAAATCATTTGACACTAAATTTTTTACAAAGGCAAGTATTAATAATTTGCAGGAGGCTGATTTGTCAGCTTTTCGCTCGGGTGATGAAATCGTACTTCATCAGGGAGCAATAGTTTACGCTGATGCGGTAATTCAAGCGGAGGAGGAACTTGATGATTCTCTTCAAAGTGCTATTGACGAAATTAAGGATAAGCCTTTGTTAAAAATGGAAGGGGAGGATTTATTTTCAGGCATTCCTGATTTTTACAGGGCAATGCTTCCAGGGGAAGAAAATTAGGATGTTAAACAACCCTGGATATCTTTTTAACCTCTTTTTTCCTATTAACGAATTGTATTAAGATTAGCATTATGAAATATTTCAGGGAATTTGCCCTCTTTTCAATCGCTGCCCTTTTGTTAGGTGCTTGTAATGATTCTACTTCATTTGGCTTGGATCTTCTATCAGAAGATACCACAAAAGTTGGGTTTTCAGATACCCTGCTTGTACAGTCAACTACGGTGTCGGGTGATTTAGTCGAAGTTTATTCTCCATTTACTGCGGCAAGTGCTTATTTATGTGGCCGGTTAAATGATCCTGTTTTTGGTAAATCTGAGGCTTCTATTTATATGCAGGTATTACCAAAACAAGGACTTTTTTATGACTTTAAGGGTAAGGAGGTCGATTCTATTGTTTGGGTGTTGCCCTATGATACTGCCGCTTTTTATGGGAATTTGTCAACTCCTATTACCTTTAATATCTATCCTTTGGCAGAGCAAATGGATAGGACAAATACCTATAATTCAAATACTAATTTTGCGACAGAAGCATTACCCATAGGCACAGTTACTGTTACGCCAACTTTTGCGTCGACCCAGGTTTTTGATTATCGTCAGGGAACCATAGATACCTTGAGGTTTCCACAGATTAGAATACCAATAAATAAGGCTACTTTTTTAAAACCATTTGCTCAGGCAGATAGTACAAACTATATTTCTGATGCCGATTTTTTTAAGCTTTTCAAAGGAGCTGTTCTGAGGCCTGCTGATAATGCGCAGTCTATAGTGGGAATAAATCTTCAAAGTAATAATGCGGGTTTATATTTTTATTATAATGTATCTAAAGTACCCGGGCAGTTTCAGTATGTGACCAATGGGTATTCCGCTAAATTATCCTCGTTTAGGCACGATTTATCGTCGTCAAAGCTTAAAACTATGCTTGATAAACCTTTTTCGGCTGATGCTACTTCTATTTATACCCAGGCAATGGCTGGTGTTTTAGGTGCTATAAGAATCCCGGAAATTACGAAATTAAAAGGGAAAATAATTAATTTTGCAGAGTTAGAACTACATATTGAAGCACTCAAAGAAGATAATACTACTTATTTTCCACCGGCATCACAGATTATTTTGTTCTACAAAAATACGGCAGGAAATTATGTTGTCACCTCTGACGTACTCGTTGCTGGAGAAGATGTTTTCAAATTAGTTGGTGGAAATCCTTTAGTTGGTGCAGGTGGAAGTCCTGGTAAATATAGAGTTAATTTAAGTACGCATTTAAATAGGATGGTGGATGGAAAAGTACCTCCTGAAATTTATATTCGCGTTTTTCCAAGAAGTGAACGTGCGGCAAGGTCCATCTTATATGGTGCCGGTCACCCACAATATGGGGCTAAATTAAAAATAACCTTTACTGAGCTTCCTAAGTAGGAATTCTAAATTATTATAATTATTATTACAAAAAAAAATTTTAAAAATGTTTAAAGACGCTTTAAAAAAATTTACAATAACTGACATCTTATTGTTTATTTCTGCTTTTAGCTCCCTTATTTTTTCTGAAGTATTGTATTTCAATGGGGAGGAAAATGCAGCCATTTTCATTGGCCTTTGGGTGCCATCTATTCTAGCATTCGGGATCTATTTGAAACTTATAACCAACCAAAAAAATGATTGAAATAATACCATATTTTGCGGGTTTTATTACCTTATTATTTGGATTTGGATTTTATTTTGGCCTAAAAGAATTCAAAAAGTTAAAATAAGGGAATAATAGTCATTGGTGTAAAATCAAACGGTTCACACATCGTTGACTGACACGTTGCACAGTAAAGATTGCAATTACTTATTTAGAATAAAATTGTTTTGTGCGCTTTTTACCGACAAAAATAGCATAGTTTTTTAGAGCCTCATCGTGTTTACCAGGGATATCTTACTTCCGTTAGTGTTAATCCTTCGGCAGGAACCGACAAACCTTGTTTTATAAAACTTTGATTTTCTAGGGCGTATTCAAGTTCCTCCAGGCTCAATTTTTTTATACCAATTTGTATTAATGCCCCTACAATTAATCGTACCATTCCTCTTAGAAAGCGATTGGCAGAAATCTTGTAAGTAGCTGTTTGTTTTTCTTCATCGAAAACCCAGGTGCTTTCATAAATTTGGCAAATCATACTTTGAGTACTATGACCAGTTTTACAAAATGGGGTAAAATCTTGGTATTTAGTTATTAATAGCGCTGCCTTTTGCATCAGTAAAAAGTCAGGTTTCAGGACAAAGCCATATTTCCAGGTATTTAGAAGAAGGAAAGGGTCTTTTTGAAAGGTAATATTATATTCATAGGTCCTCCGGCAAGCCTGGAAACGTGCATGTCTGGACAAGTCATCTTGAAGAATAAATTGTTTTATGGCTATATCCTTAGGGAGTAATCTATTGATAGTTTGCAAAAAATGAATGGGAAGTTCTTTATCTATATCAAAATGACAGAAGTATTGACTGGCATGGACCCCAGTATCCGTTCTACCACAGCCAAAAACGGTTATAGTGTTACGCAAAACGGTTGAAAATGCATTTTCAACCGTTTCTTGAACACTTATTTTATTTGGTTGACGTTGCCAACCGTGGTAGTGAGTACCTAAGTACGAAAGTTCTACAAAATATCTTTTAACATCAGATGCCATAATTTGAACACTAGGCCGCGTGTTGGGAAGCTATTTTAGATCTGTTTAGTTTTTCCATGGCGTAGGAAAGATCCAGGTCAAAAGCTGTCTTGTTTTTTTGAGAGGGTAATTCGAACATAGCATCAGTTAGAATAGCTTCACAAATAGAACGAAGACCGCGCGCGCCTAATTTAAATTCCATGGCTTTTGTGGCAATAAAAGAAATGACCTCGGCAGAAAAATTTAATTCAACACCTTCATAACTAAATAATTTTTGATATTGCTTTACCAAAGAATTCTTAGGTTCTGTCATTATCCTGACTAATGCATCGTGATCTAAAGGATCCAGGTAGGTAAGTACAGGTAATCTGCCGATAAGTTCTGGAATAAGACCAAATGATTTTATGTCCTGCTGAGAAACGTATTGTAATAAATTTTCCTTATCAAAAGACTTATCACCTTCCTTTTTGAAGCCTATAACCTGTGTGTTCACTCGTCGGGCAATAAGTTTTTCAATACCATCGAAAGCACCACCACATATAAAAAGGATATTTTCAGAATTAACCTTCACCATTTTTTGCTCAGGATGCTTTCTGCCACCTTGAGGGGGAACATTTATATCGGTGCCTTCAAGCATTTTTAGTAAAGCCTGTTGAACGCCTTCACCTGAGACATCACGGGTAATAGAAGGATTATCACTTTTCCTGGCAATCTTATCTATTTCGTCTATATACACGATCCCTCTTTCTGCTGCGCTCACATTGTAATCACAAACCTGAAGTAACCGGCTTAAAATACTTTCCACGTCTTCACCAACATACCCTGCTTCGGTAAAAACAGTAGCATCAACGATAGCGAAAGGAACATTTAGCATACGCGCTATGGTTTTAGCAAGTAAGGTTTTTCCTGTTCCTGTGCGACCTATAAGAAGAATATTTGATTTTTCAATTTCAACATCATCTTCTTTAGGTTGTTGAAGTCTTTTATAGTGATTATAAACAGCAACAGAAAGATACTTTTTTGCTTCATCCTGACCAATAATATACTGGTCTAACTTAGCTTTCATTTCCATAGGAGAAAGAATCTGATCATCTGAAGAATCTTGCCTATCCGAAGAAAGTTTAGAATTTCCAGAACCCTTCGTACGAACGCCATTTTTCATACCACCATACAGTTCTTCCTGAACAATATCATGCGCTTGTTCAACACACACCTCGCACACATGAGCATTTATGCCCGCTATGAGCATGAGTGTTTCTGACTTATCTTTTCCACAAAATGAGCAGTGGAACGATGATTTATTTTTTGCCATTTATTTCAATGAAGAATTAAGCTTCTTTCTTTTTTTCCTTGTTGCTTTTGTCCAGCACCTCATCTAACAAGCCATAAGTCACAGCTTCTTTGGAAGTCATCCAATTATCTCTGTCACAATCCTTTTCAATAGTCTCATAAGTTTGACCAGTATGATTGCTGAGGATATCGTATAATGATTTTTGTTGTTCTTTAACTAAAGTGTAGTAAATTTCCATATCAGAGACTTGCCCTTGCATGCCACCAAGTGGTTGGTGAATCATAACGCGGCTATGCGGAAGACCGGTTCTTTTTCCTTTGGTACCCGCTGATAATAATACGGCGCCCATTGAAGCTGCCATACCTGTACAGATAGTTGCCACGTCTGGGCTTATATACTGCATGGTATCATAAATACCCAATCCTGCTATAACGGAACCTCCAGGACTATTAAGAAACATCTGAACGTCTCTTTTAGCGTCTGTAGATTCTAAAAATAATAACTGAGCTTGAATCACATTAGCTACATACTCGTCAATAGCGAGACCAAGGAATATAATCCTGTCCATCATCAACCTAGAGAACACATCTAAACCAACTATATTCATCGATCTTTCCTCGATAACATTGGGCGTAAATGCTCTTATGTCAGGGATAAAGGACCCTGATTTTTGTGCGTATTTATCCAAGTGCATGCCGCTCATTCCTAAATGTTGAACAGCGTATTTACGGAACTCATCTTTTTGAATCATGGTTTAAGTTTATTTATTGTAGAAACAACCAAAATAAAATAGGGTTTTAAATACCTAGGAATAAATTAATTAAAAATTATTCTGCCACTATTTCCTCTTCACTATTTTCGCCATCAAGACTTTCTGGCTTATTAAATATTTTTGTCTTTTCCTCAAAAGCTTCTTTCGACAGAACTATTTCATTAAGACTAACGGCCTCTTGAATTTTGAACATCATCATAGAATTTTCCAACTCGTCATAAGCTTGATTAACCTGTTTTTCGTCGTCCATCATTTTTTCAACCATATTTTGAATAAATGATTCCATTCCAGCCATCTGTTGTCCAAAATAACCTCTTATTTTACTGGATAGGTGACTTTGAACCATTTCCTTAGTTACCTGAACGTTCAGCGCCCCCAATAAAAGCGATTTTAAGTAGCTCCATTTTATAGACGAAATAACATTAGGAAATTCAATATCAAGTTTTTCAGCCTTTAAATTCTTGTCAGATTCAAGTAAATACCTTTTGATAAAAGCTTCTGGTAACTGGATTTCATGCGAGGTCATGAGTTTTTCCTGAATATCTCTGAATAGAAGACCATTGGAATAGCTTAAGGTCTCATTACCCAGGTGTTTTCTTATAACCTCTTTACCTTCAGTACTATTCGTTACATTGTTTGTACCAAATGCTTTTTGGAAAAAGGCTTCATCTTCAGTAGCAGGAAAAATTCTTTTAGACTCCAGTATTTTTAAACTAAATTTATCTGAAAAAGTACTGTCGTCACTATCCTCTAATTTAAGAAGATGTTTTCTAAATAACTTTTCCTCCAGTCTGGCATCAAGATCAGTAACTTTATCTACGGTAAAAGAATCGCCTACGGAAAGTTTTTTCAGTTGATTTTTTATATCTTCACTTACATCGTCGAAACTGATAATATTATTTACTCTGAGTGAATCAGCTTTTTCCTCACCGTCGATAAGTTCAGTAAAATCACAGGTTAACAAATCTCCCTGGGTAAATTCTTTTTCAATAGTAGAAGGTTCACCTAAATCTTTCAACAAATTTTGATAGGCTTCTTCCACTTTATAACCTGGAACTTCCTGAACAAAATAATCATAGGTAGTATCTTTGTCAAGACCCAATAATTTGACTTCAGGGTAAAGGCCGACATCAAAAAGGAAATCCATAGCTTCTAAATGAAAAACATCGAAGTCATAAATAACTTGTTTTTCATTAATAAGGGGCTCGCCAAACAAGAGAAGTTTTTCATCCCTTATATAATTTGACAGACCCTCTTTTACTTCATTATTAACAATATCGAGAAGAACAGACTGACCATATAATTTTTTTACGTAGCTCTCAGGGGTTTTTCCTTTCCTAAAGCCTTTGATTTGAGCTTTTTGAGCATACTTTTTTAGCTCGGCATTTAACTTAGGCAGATAATCATCTGTTGCAAGTTTAACAGTAAGAACGGCACTCAATTCATCCACATTTTCTCTGACAACAGTTGGCATAAGGCTGAATTATTTGATTTAATGAAATGGGAAAGACTAAAAAAATTTTGCAGTTACCCAAAAAAGGATAACTGCAAATATAACATTTGTACGGGTGAAGGGACTCGAACCCCCACGCCTCGCGGCACCAGATCCTAAGTCTGGCACGTCTACCAATTTCGCCACACCCGCATTTAATTAATAAAGTTAGCCGAAATTCAGCTTTTTAATAAATTGAGCGCAAATATAAATTAATTTATACGCAATAAAAAATATAATTTGAATCTTAAGCGTATTTTTTTTAGAAAAATTAAATGATGGTTAAATGAGACAAAATGAGTATTTTAGACGTTATGTATTAGTTTATTACATTTATTGTTGTTAAAAGAGTATGGAAACATTTTTGGTTGGTGTAAAGGAAGAACTTAAAGTAGTTGAAACAGCTTACCAGGGGCTTATTCAATCTATCAGAGTTTCTATGGATGAAAAAGATCGAAAAAATATCAGAGAAGCTTACGAAATTGCCCTGAAGGCTCATGCTAATCAAAGAAGAAAATCTGGCGATCCATATATTTTACACCCCATAGCTGTAGCAAGAATTTGTGCTGAGGAAATCGGCTTAGGACCAACGGGCATCATTTGTGCTCTTTTACATGACGTAGTAGAGGATACAGAAATTACTTTAGCTGATGTTGAAAATAAATTTGGCGTTCGTGTAGCTAAAATCGTAGATGGTCTCACAAAGCTTGATGCGGCGTATAATGCGGAAAGTCACCAGGCGGAAAATTTCAAGAAAGTGCTTTCTACTTTGATTGATGATGTCAGAGTAGTGCTTATTAAAATGGCTGATAGGTTGCATAATATGCGAACCCTCGGGTATATGGAACGTCATAAACAACTGAAAATAGCTGCAGAAACAAGTTATATTTATGCTCCTTTGGCTCATAGGCTGGGACTATATAACTTTAAAACAGAGTTTTTAGATCTATGTATGAAGATAACTGATTCTGAGGTCTATCAGAATATAGCTAAGAAGCTGAATGAGACAAAAAAGGATAGAGAAAATTACATCAATAAATTTATTGCCCCATTAAAGGAAAAATTAAATGAACTTGGTTTTGCTTATCGAATTTTTGGTCGGCCTAAATCTATTTATTCCATCTGGAATAAAATCAGAACTAAAAAGGTAGAGTTTGAAGAAGTTTATGATTTATTTGCCGTTCGAATCATCATCGATGTGCCCTCTGAAAAAGAACGTATTAGTTGTTGGCAAGCTTACTCGGTTGTAACCGATGTTCATACGCCTATCGCGGACAGATTAAAAGACTGGATTACTACACCGAAATCAAATGGTTACGAGTCATTACACACCACGGTGATTGGACCAAATGGTCGCTTTGTTGAAGTCCAGATTCGTACTGAACGAATGGACGAAATTTCAGAAAAGGGCTTTGCCGCGCATTGGAAATATAAAGGAATATCCTCACAGCCAGATGTTTATGAACGTTGGTTAGATTCTGTAAGGGAAACCATTGAAAATCCTTCGGCCAATGCTATTGAGTTTTTAGTAGATTTTCGTGCCAATAGTCTGTTTAAGGAGGAAGTTTATATTTACACGCCTAAAGGGGACGTTCAATTGCTTCCGGCAGGTTCAACAGCGCTTGATTTTGCTTTCCATATACACACTGATATTGGGTATCATTGCACTTCCGTCAGAGTTAATAATAAATTGGTTCCTTTTGGTAAAGTACTAAAAAATGGGGATCAGATACAAGTCCATACTTCCAAAAATCAAAAACCTTCGGAAGATTGGTTGAAGATGACCACGACGGGTAAAGCACAGGCTAAAATAAGGTCTGCAATGAAGGAGGAAAGAAAAAGAAAAGGCGAAATAGGAAAGGAATATTTAGAAAGGAAATTAAAAAATCTGAAAGTTGAATTTGAGGAATCTTTAGAGCTTATTTTAAAGGTATTTGATTACAAATCGTCGGTTGATCTTTATTTCGATATCGCTACTGAAACCAGAGATATTCAGGATATTTTTAAGCGTTTTCAAGTCGAAACTGGAAAGCTAAAGGAAATTTCAGTTCCTTTAGTTTTACCCGAGGTGGATAAACAAAGCACAGATAAGAAAACTTCTAATAAACCTTCTGAGAAACCAAAGTTATTGGTCAATGGGGAATCAGCAGAGCAATACGAGTATAGTCTGGCAAATTGCTGTAACCCCTTACCTGGTGACGATATTTTTGCTTTTCTAACCCATAATGTCGGGTTAAAAATTCACAGAAGTTCCTGCCCCAATGCCGCTCATTTAATGGTGAATTATGGTTATAGAATTTTGTCTGCATCCTGGCAGCAAACTACCACCGAGGTTAATTTTATTGCAGAAATTAAAATAATTGGGGTAGATAGTGGTCCGGGCGTAATTGAACAGCTATCCCACCAGGTCTCTTCGCAATTAGGACTAAATATTCGATCTATGGTCATTGAAGGTGACGAAGGTTACTTTGAGTGTAGGCTAAAACTAATAATTAAAAATACAGACCAGCTTCACCTGGTTATTAGATCTCTTCAGGCACTCGATAATATTTCTTCGGTGGTTAGGCTAGATTGATTAAATTTGTTGAATAATACAAAGGTTATGGTTGAGACAAAAACTACGAATGAAGTTTTTACGGAGGTAAAAAGAATATTTACCGCGTTTCTGGAACAACAGAATCAGCGGAAGACACCAGAAAGATTTGCCATTTTAGAGGAAATTTATCACAGAACGGATCATTTTGATGCAGAAGCACTTTATATCCACATGAAAAATCAAAGTTATAGGGTGAGTAGAGCTACGGTTTATAATACCCTTGAGTTGTTGGTTCATTGCGATCTGGTGAAGCGTCACCAATTTGGTAAAAATCTCGCTCAATACGAAAAATCGTTTGGTTTTAAACAACACGATCATCTAATATGTCTGGATTGCGGTAAAGTGCTTGAATTTTGTGACCCACGAATTCAGCAAATAAAAACGATGATGGGTGACCTTCTTCACTTTAAAATTGCGCATCATTCCCTAAATCTTTATGGACATTGTGATAGCGCTTGTGATAAAAACAGGAAAAATTTACCTACTTCGGCTTAAATAAACACCAAACAAAATCAAAAACATCCCGGCAAAATTCCACCAACCCATTATTTCTCCGTCTAAAAATCCCCACATCATAGCCACTAGTGGCATCATATAGGCTACCATAGATCCAAAAAGAGGAGAGGTTTGCTGAATGAGTTCGAAAAATATAACAGAAGCTAATACGGTGCTTACCAATGATAAAAAGAAAATGTAACCCACCGCTTGCCATGCTCCAGGTTGGATACTTAGAATTTCTGTGAAATTGGTGAATCCAATGAGATAAACAAACAGGGGCACGCCAGTTAACCCAAAAGAGTATATACTAATTTGAAAACTTGGCATCCCTTTCAGGTTTGTACCCACTACGTTCGTTCCGGTACCGTATAATAAAGCGGCAATAACCACTAATATTCCCCAGCGTATTTCTCCTTCTGGTATAAAAATAGACCCTTGAGTAAGCAATAAATAAGCACCGGCAAGACCGAGTATTACGCCAAATATTCTAAGCCAGGCAAAAGGTAAATTAAAAAATAAAATACCCAGAAATAAAGTAAATAACGGCGTTAATGAATTCAATATACCAGCCATGGATGAACTGATATGCATTTGTGCATTGGCAAATAAAAATGCAGGTATGGTGCTACTCGCCAGGCCAACAAAAATAATCAAATGAACCTTACTCCAGTCAAATTTTTTAAACTGTAATATCATAAAGGGTAAAAATATTAATCCTGACATACCCATACGCAAGCTGGCAACCTGTTCGGGTGGAAAAACACTCAGACCTTTTTTTATTAATATGAAGGATGTCCCCCAAATCAAACTTAGAATGAATAACGTCAGGTAGGCTCTACCTTTCGAAATCGTAGTGGGAAATAGTATCCTTTTCATGAATTTTGAAGAAATTTGCCGCAAATTAACTTTTCTTTGCAGATGTTGTTAACTTTTAGCTTTTTAAATGGTTCAATCTGTTTACCGATCTTTATTTATTAGACAATTATATGTATGAAAGTAACTGATTATTTAAAAAATGCAGGCAATAATACGCTGATCTCTTTTGAAGTTTTGCCACCGCTAAAAGGAAGCGGAATGCAAGATATTTTTAATCTTTTAGATCCGTTGATGGAGTTTAAACCTCCTTTTATTGATGTAACATATCACAGAGAGGAATATATCTATAAAAAACAGGATTCGGGCTATTACGAAAAAACAGCCATCAGAAAAAGACCTGGAACGGTAGGTATTTGTGCTGCTATCATGCATCGATATGAGGTAGATGCCGTTCCACACCTCATTTGCGGAGGTTTTAATAAAGAGGATACGGAAAATGCGCTCATTGATCTAAATTTTCTTGAAATAAATAATGTTCTTGCTTTGCGAGGTGACGCACTTCAATTTGACTCTAAATTTGTCCCCGAACCAGGTGGAAATGCATACGCTCTGGATTTGGTTAAGCAAATTGATGAAATGAATCGTGGTCGATATTTAGATGAAAATATTGAAAATGGACAAAAAACCAATTTTTGTATTGGCATTGCCGGCTATCCCGAAAAACATTTTGAGGCACCAAATATGGAAAGTGATCTCGCTTTTATAAAAGAGAAGGTCAAAGCTGGTGCTGAATATATCGTTACTCAAATGTTCTTCGATAACAAAAAATATTTTGAATATGTAGAAAGTTGCAGAAATGCTGGCATCCATATTCCTATTGTACCTGGTTTAAAACCACTCACCAAACTGTATCAGCTCAGTTCAATTCCCCGTCATTTTTATATTAATCTACCTGAAGATTTAGTTTCAGCTTTTGTTTCAGCAAAAACGTTAGATTCAAAACGTCAGGTAGGTATTGAATGGTGTATAGCGCAAAGTCAGGAACTTAAGGCAGCGGGAGTTCCTTGTTTACATTATTACACTATGGGCGATGTGGATACCATTAAAAAAATTGCGGAATCCGTTTTTTAAAACTATTTTAGTCTGTTCTATTAATTCATCTTCCTAATTATTGTTTTTATGTCATTTATTCGACCTTTTATACTGAAGTGTATTATCTCTTTTCTTTTTATTTTAGGGATAAATGCTTCGCTTTTCTCACAGCTAAAATCGCCATATAATTTCCTTTCTAATCGATTTGGAGAAGAGTTTACGCCGCATGAATCTCTGGTTGAGTATGTTAAACACGTGGCTGACAATAGTTCTCAGGTGAAACTGATAGAATACGGTCGTTCTACTGAGAATAGACCCTTATTGTTGACTTTTATTTCAACGCCTGAAAATCTGGCTAACCTGGAACAAATCAGGACTAATAATCAGAGAAGAGCGGGATTACTCCCTGGGAAAACAGATCCTAAATGGGACAATCTTTCCATTGTTTGGTTAAGTTTTGGTGTTCATGGAAATGAGGCTGCTTGCTCGGAAACGGCCATGATTACTCT
>CAMDWC010000048.1 GCA_945878825.1 Haliscomenobacter hydrossis DSM 1100 | reverse complement strand
ATTAAACGGTGAACAGAGCTAAAAGTACCTTCAGCAAAAGGGAAATCTCTGTTGTTTGCATAAGTACCGTCCTCATATTTTACAGGAAGGAAAGGGAAATCTTCTACAATCTGACGAGAAACCGCGTCATTTACATCTGAAAGTCTTTCAGCCTGATTGTTATAAGAAAGCGTTCCTCCCACTTTTAACCATGGCTTAATCTGATCATCGATAGTAAAACGACCAGAGTAACGCTTCATGAAGGTTGTCTTTACAAGACCCTGATCATCGCGATAGCCCATAGAGAAGGCATATTGCGTGCGCTCATTACCACCATTGAAACCTAAATTGTGGTTTTGAGATAAACTTGCCTGCGTTGATTCTTCAAACCAGTCAGTATCAAACTTAGGACTACCATCAGCATTCCATACACGAGGATCGATACGGCGAAGTTTTGGATTAAGATAAGCCCATTTACCAGCTTTCCAACCAGTTGGATCATATTTTTCCATATTTCTCCAAGCCAAATCTTCCACAGCAATATACTCTGCTGAATTCAATACATCTGGTTTATTAGGTCCTGTAGTGTTGACACTCATGTCCACATTATAGGACACTGTACCCTCACCTGCCTTACCTTTTCTTGTGGTAATAAGGATTACACCATTGGCACCTCTGGCACCATAAATAGCGGTAGAAGAAGCATCTTTCAGCACTTCAACCGATACTATATCATTTGGATTGATATAGTCAATCGCGTTTGAAAACTGATTCTGCGTTCCCTGTGGCAACATTACTCCGTCAACCACATATAATGGGTTGTTAGAAGAGTTGATAGAACTAAAACCACGAACACGTACAGTGGTACGACCACCTGGACGACCAGAGTTGTTGTTCACCTGTACACCCGCCATTCTACCGGCAAGCGCCTGGTTTAAAGAAGGGCTGGGACGCTCAAGAAGGTCATTTTCTTTAACGGAACTTACTGAACCCGTTAAATCCGATTTTCTCTGCGTACCGTAACCAATGACGACTACTTCAGAGAGTACTTTTGAATCGGGAGATAAAGTTACGTTAATAACGGTTTGGTTATTAACGACAACATCTTTCGATTCGTAACCGAGATAGGTAAACGTCAAAACGCTGCTTGCGCCTGCTACCTCAATACTGTACATACCGTCCAGATCAGTGGTAGTACCCTTTGACGTTTCTTTAACAATAATGTTAACACCGATAAGGGCTTCCCCCCGCTCGTCTGTAACCTTTCCCTTCACGGTTTGACCCGTTGCTGCCGTCATCCAACCCAGGGATAACAAACAGGCAACTAGTATTGCCGACATTTTAGGGTGACTTTTTGCTTGCATAAATACAATTTTTTTTAGGTATTTATAAAATAATTTACGAAACAAGGTAATGGTTTTTATTTGTTTTCTTAGGAAAAGTAAAGTTATTATTTTATTAAAAATAGGTAAACAAAATAAGTGCTTGAAAATAGCAATACTTTCAAGCACTTAGCTGATAAAAAAAATCAAATATTTTTTAGCCTGGGTATTTCCATGGGGCCCGATACTCCCTTTCTAGCCCGCGATTGGCCTCTTTATCGTTCACGATAAGATCTTTTTCATGATTCCATTCAATGGATCGACCGAGTTTTGCTGAAAGATTTCCCAACAGAGCCATATTTGTGGCATGTCTTCCATGAGAAATATCGGCATGCGGATTTTTTCCTGTGGGAATGCATTCCAGGAAATCCTTCCAGACCAAACTTATATTTTGCTGATCGGGATCATTCAATTGTGCCGCTTCCCTGAGAATTTCCTTTTTAGTATCATTGGGATAAAAAGTCCAGCCTTTCAACCAACCCAAATGCAGGACACCTTCTGATCCATAAAAATATACCCCTACATTTTCCCCTTGTCTTTCCGGATGATTACTTAACAGGGTATGTTCCCAGGAAAGGATAAAGGATTCGAATTCATAGACAACGGTTTGTTCTTCCGGGGCATTAGCTAGTGACAGTCTGATGTCAGATTTTTCTGCGGAGTAAATCTTTTTGGGCATAATCTCGTCCGTCCACCAAAGAATCTGGTCAAACCAATGCGGGCCCCAATCGCCTAAATTACCATTGGCAAACTGCATATAGTGTCTGAATCCTCTGGGATGAATACCGGGATTATAGTTAACCAAGGGCGCCGGACCGCACCAGAAATTCCAATCCAACCCCTTTGGTGGCGCCATTTCCTCCTCCTTTTTTCCCAGGCCCTGATTATAATGAACAAAAGCTTTGACCTTATAAATTTTACCTGCTTTTCCTGACTTTAAAAATTCCTGTGCGCTTACATTATGTGGGGAATAGCGCCTGTGAAAATCGACGATACAGACCCTTTGATTATCCCTGGCTGCTTTTTCAATGGCCGTCCCCTCTTTTACGGTATGTGAAATAGGCTTTTCAAGAAAAACGTGCGCCCCATTTTTCATTGCCTCGATCGCTATTAAAGCATGCCAGTGATCGGGAGTTGCATTAATAACAATATCTGGTTTCTCTTTTTGAATACATTCCCTAAAGTCGTTATAGGTTTTAGGCCGGTCATTTGTCAGTTTATCGACCTCTGCTTTACATTTAGTCAATTGATTATCGTCCACATCACAGAGGGCGGCCACTTCAATTTGACCTGTCCTGATACCCTCCCTGAGAATATTCAATCCCCACCAACCACTACCAATGAGCACGGTTTTATACTTAGACGGTTTAAAGGGAATGAGATAAGGCTGGGCGAAAACAGCGGCACTAGCCATGCTGGCTTGTTGTAAAAATACGCGTCTTTTCATACGGGTAAGAGGTTTTTAGATAAACGGACATACAATACAAAGGTTAATCTAATCATTTTGAAATACATTTCAAAATATCAGGCTTAAAAAGTCCATTTTAAATAAGGATAGGCAAAAAACACAAACTTATATTCCAATTATGTGTAAAAAAACACATAATCGGAACTATTTATTAGAAATGCGTTAAAAAGGCGGTAACTTTATCCAATCTAAAATCTTGAACTATGTTCTTTGAAAGAAAACTGTATCCTGAACTATTACAATGGAAAATCGGGAAATACAGAAAACCACTTATTCTTCAGGGAGCCAGACAAACGGGTAAAACCTCATTGATTAAACATTTTGGAGCCACGCAATTTCTCGAAACAGCCTACTTCAATTTTGAAGAAAGACCAGAACTGGGACAAATTTTCAAGGACACCAAACAAGTAGATCGAATACTGCATAATTTATCCATCATTTATGGAAAAAAAATAGATAGTAGCACGATGTTAATCGTGTTCGATGAGATACAAGCCTGTGAGGAAGCCTTGAATGCCTTAAAGTATTTCAGTGAAAATGCCCCTGAGTTTGCCATTATTGCAGCAGGGTCATTGTTAGGTATTAGTCTGGGTTCCCACAAATCTTTTCCTGTCGGCAAAGTTGAATTTTTACAATTAAACCCCTTGACTTTTTTTGAATATTTGAAGTCTAAAAATCTGTCTTTATGGAATTATGCTCAAACAACAACAGAAAGTTTTGACGCATTATTACCAGGTTTTTTTGTTGAATTTATTGATCACTTTAAGACTTATATGATTTGTGGGGGAATGCCTGAGCCGGCATTGCGCATGGTAGAGACCATGGATATGTACGAAGTGGAGAAAAGTATGAACCAGATACTGAGTGCTTATGCTTTAGATTTTTCAAAACATGCAGAAAAGACGGAGGCGCTCCGTATCAGGTATGTATGGGAAGCTATTCCAGCTCAACTGGCAAAGGAAAATAAAAAATTCATATATCAAACCATCAGGCAAGGTGCCAGGGCCAGGGAATTTGAAATGGCCATTGAGTGGTTGGAACAAGCCGGATTGATACACCGGATTCCCCTTTGCAAGAAACCTTCTTTTCCTCTATCGTTTTACAGCGATCTTTCCGCATTTAAAATTTATATGCTTGATGTTGGTTTATTGCGCATTCACACCCGGCTTGATCCAATTATTTTTAAAGAAGGACATCGACTTTTTACTGAATTTAAAGGCGCCTTATCTGAAAATTATATTTTACAAAGTTTGACGGCTCAATTTGACGGATTGATAAGTTATTGGGCGTCTAATGGAAAAGCAGAAGTAGATTTTTTACTGCAGTATAAAGATATGATTATTCCGATAGAGGTGAAATCGAGCGACAATGTTACAAGTAAGAGTCTTTCTGTTTATGCTAAAGAGTACTCCCCTCGCCTAAGGATTCGGTTTTCGCTTAAAAATCTGGAATTTAGCACGGACGGGTTACTGAACATTCCCATTTTCCTGGCTGACCACACGCGGACATTCATTGATGTAATAATAAAAAAAGGCCTCTGATTTTAACCAGAGACCTTTTAAATTGGCGGTCCGGACGGGACCAAAATATACATGTTTAATCCCCAATGCACTTCCGAAAACAATCAATACACCACAAAAACAACGATTATCGATTTGATTAATTGAAATAAATTACGTACTTTATTTCACATAAGTCTTCACACCATTTAGCAGATGAAAAACCATTATTCGTTATACCCATTTATTCGCACCGATATACCTGACAAATTCAACAAGTGCCCAATCTATTTACGTTACACATTCAAGACGTATAAACTCATACCACTGGACGTTAAAATTGACATGGACATGTGGAATGGTGATAAACGAGAACCACGGAAAAACTACCCTCACCGTGATGAGGTTAAGGAAATTATTCAAAAGAAATCACTTGAAGTAGAGGGCCTAATTCTTAAATACAAGAACAATACCGGCACGTATCCATCGCCATCAACATTAATGGATTTAACCAACGGTATAGAAACCAAAACTACGTGGGATATTTATTTTGATGAATTCATTAATTACCAGAAGTATGTAAAATTCATCGAGGAGGCTACCATTGAAACTTATAAACAAACTAAAGAAAAACTTAATCAATACTTAATCAACTGGTGCATTGATTGGGAATGGCGCAAAATCGATCTGAAATTTTATAATGGATTTATTTCTTACATGGGTTCAATACCACTAAAATTAAGCACCCAAGGGAAGCACATCAAAAACCTAAAAACATTCCTTGGCTATATTAACGAAAATCACAAATTAGTCACGCACGAACAGTACAAAAATTTCTTAACACCGGCCGAGGACGCAGACTTCACCGTGCTGTCCGAACGAGATAAGGAGATAATGAAATCACACCTCAATACTTCCTCGATACTTCCCAATCAAACTAAATTAGACGCTAAAGAAAAAGAGACATTGAGGATTATGTTAATTCTATGCTACACCGGTCTTAATTTTGAAGACCTGTTAGATGTTAAAATTGACGATATATATGAAATAAAATCAATTGAAGACCTTGATTTCAATTTAACATTCAATGAAAAGATACCCATTGATATGTTTATAAAGAAACCAAGGAAGAAACTTAAAAAGGCAAATAAAAAACTGATCCCGATCATTCCAATAACTCATGATTTATCTGACTTAATCAAAATGTCTTTTTCATACAATGAAGATAACTATATTAGTTTATCAGATAACCTTGAAATCAAATTACAAAGTAGAGAAGAGAAGGTCTCATTGAAAAACCTATGGAAACTAATAAATGATACAAATACCTCAAGCTTAGAAGAAAGGACAAACCTACTGCCTACCTATCCGCGTTTATTCGAAGAATACTCAAATACAGTTTTCAACCGTGAAATCAAATTGATTTTAAATAAAATCGGAATAAATGAGATTGTGAGTCTTATTGATGGTAGTGGCAACAATAAGATTATAGAAGCTAAATCTCCTAAATGGAAATTAGTTAGTTCAAGAACAGGCCGAAGAACATTCATCACTTCTTGTTTAGCCAAGGGAATTCCTATCAGTAACGTAATGAGAATGGTAGGAATAAAAAAATATGATACTCTAATGAGGTACGATAATCAATCCGATTTGCAAATTGTAAAAACGATGAAAGAAATAAATCCTAAGCCTACAATAAATTAGAAAATCATTTCAAATCAAACTTTGGCCTGTACTCTTCTAACATCATCCTCATCAATTCAGACAAAGTCTTATTCTCAATAAATAAAAGGTACTTTAATCTCCGGTATTGGCGATTAGTCAATCGAAGACTAATGTGATGCTCTAACGATTTGTGTTCCATCTAAATAAATATCAGGAAATAATATTTTAGCCAAATTGACTTTTCATAAAAAACAACATATTTATATATGTAGGTTGTAATACAATTTACATCAAATAACGGACGGGCTAGTAACGGTGGCGCTATTTTGATTAAGAACTACCACGGGAGCGAGATTCAAAGTTCAATACCAGCACTAAGTCGGAAGGTAGAATCTCAGGGTGAGTGACCACTCTAAAGTAGCCGTCAAGGAAAAGTTTTCACTGATACTTTTCTACCAACTCAGAGGAAACTAGCTTGGCTAGCTGAGCGTGGGGTGTCGACCGGTGTAACAACTAGGGAGGCATTCTCACATCCAATCTAGAGGATTATTTCCTAGCGGAAACCAGAGAAACTAGACTAGATACCAGAGAAACTGGACTAGATACTAGAGAAACTAGACTAGATACTAGAGAAACTAGACTAGATACTAGTATGTTAGAATTCTTATACCTAAATACTGTAGTAAAATAATACCGGTACTAGTAATTTACATTATAATAACACCGCACATTTTCGTATTGTATTTATATATATAACGGACGAATAAATCACATTTCTACATACTATTATATCTGTGTAGTATCAGAAACAGCAAATCCAGTCCAATAATATCTCGCCTAACTTACAATCAGTTATTGACCCATTCGTTAAACTCAAACCGTATTTAAAAAATGAATGAAAAAGACCTATCATTAGATGAATTCACACCTGCACCCGGTGTTATTACTTCTCTTTCACAATTAACAAGAGAGCAATTTCTTGAGTTGATGTCCAGCAGCCATCCTGCAGCTAAAAACTTCAGGAAGTACCATAAGAGAGAATTTCACTATCGAAACTTATCATATCAAGTTTTGAATGAATTCTTCAAGGGCTAATCGTTACAATTAATTTAGTGTTCCAATAAATTCCATAATTAATATTCCGGATCGTCATTTTTTCTCTAGAGATTTGACCCAAATTAATTCAAAGAATTAAAATGGAACACAAGCAAGTAAATGTGGTAATCTTCTCAAGAGTATCCTCCACTGGTGACCGGCAATCAACAGACCGACAAACAAACGAACTTAAAGAGTATGCCGTACGAATGGGATACAATGTTGTAGCGGTTTATGAAGAAAAAATAAGTGGATTTAAGAAGAACGAGGAAAGACCTGTGCTTTCTCAACTCTTGTATGACATCGATCATGGTATAAATGGTAATATATTCTTCGAAAAAATATTAACAAGTGAATGGTCGAGAATAACAAGAACAGTGGTACAGGGATTATCACTAATTGAGCATCTATTGGACAGAAAAATCTCACTGTATATACAAAATTATAACTTAGACACACTAAACCCTGATAAAAGTGTAAATCCAATGACCATGTTCATGATTCAAATCCTCGCAAGCGTTGCTACAATGGAAGCGGAGACAACAAAGGTTAGATTTCAATCAGGTTACAGAAACTATATTGCCAATGGTGGAAAAGTTGGTAGAAAAAAAGGCCAAGTGTTCTCAGATGAAGAATTTATATCTCGCCATAAAGATGTTGTAAAACTGCTCAAACGTAAACTTAGCATCAGACAAATTTCAGGACTTACCAATAGTACGTCTTTAACAACTATTATAAAAGTAAAGAAAACTCTAATGCAACAGGGTATCATTACCAAGTAAGTAATTCTAATTGAAGGTTCACCGAAAGTCAACCGGGTTTTCTTTTAGTTTACAATAGAAATTTCAGCCTAAAAACATCATGAGCCCGCTTAAGATGACATTATTAACCCCGGTGAAGAAATCGAATAATCATACATCTGGCAGCCATGCCGGGGTCCCCACGGGAGGAAATGGTGCAAGAGGGACCTCCTCGTAACCGCGCTTACACAGGCAAAACCTTCGTTTTTAGCCCCTAATCGATAGCTCTCTGTAAATCCGGAGGTATTTTCACGTCAAACTCGAACTTTCTTTCCCTAAAAAAACCTTTGAAAAATCTTTTATATCCAAATGTCAAAAAAAAATCCAGCACAAAAATCACCGGAAATCAAAGAATACTCTGGACATTTACTAAATGGATTTAACTAAAATAAATTTTCACCAACACCCCAAATGGCTACTCATTGAATCGAGCCCCAAGCGATTAATATTTAAGTCGCCATATATCAATGACAATTTAGCCGCAATTGAATTGGAGGTTGAAGGAGAAACAGTTTACGGTTTAATCAAGAGCTATGCTAATCCAATTGGCAACAGGGTTATCCTAGGCAAAGGAATGCCAGTGGATCTATTCTTATTGATAATAGTTGATGTGTTAGCAGAGGATATTATTGAATATTCTCATGACTTATCTCTCGATAATCTTTAGATCGCAAAAACGTATACCGGCTCATTAACAAATTAAATTAGCATTCAAGATTATGACTTTATAATAAAACCAATGTCTAGTATGTGGTTGAGTTAAAAGATTAATTGAGCCGGATCGTCTATTATTAATTTATTTCTCCCTCCTCAAGATTTAGATTTATTTCACTATTCACAACATAGTAACCATGACTGCAAATAACATTAGACTTATATCTTAAAATTCCTTCTTTAATAACCGTTGAACTATAATTAAATTTAATTTTCGAATATTCACTTTCGAGGTAATTAATCCAAACATCAGATAATTTGATATTACCAGGTAAATCAAGAGCAAATGATATTTTAGTAGGCTCAGTTTTTACAATTTTTATGTCTAAATATTTTAATGTTAAGTACTTATTTGTGTACTCTCCTGAGAAAAGACAAATTTCGGGCTTACATTCAAAATTTCCATCTATTCGTTGTTTTTCCATTTTAGTAGACAGGTCATTTTCTATTTCAGGCTCAAGAAATATTTTCATTTGGTAGTTTAAAATCTCTCTTAATTCTTTAGATAAAACAAACGTTTTAATGAAAGTATGATCACAATTTTCAATTTTTATCAATTCGCGATCTACAAAAGCTCTTATCTCTGTTTCTGGCCCAGATATTTCTATCATCGGGTATAATTGTTTTTCCATATGTTTTTTTTTAAATAATAAACCTATGGTGAGGAAAAGTAAACCTTTGATTATTTTTTATTAAAACCAATGCAAATAAAGGATGATCTTTAGTCTACAGGAACAATTTCTGCTCTAAACTAACTTATAAATCAATTTCAAAAGTTACTCAAATAAGCTTGTTAATATTATCACCGTGGTGTAACTGGTAAAATCAGCAAACACCAAATTTAAATAAACGATGAAAATCGATTAATGGGAATTGTTTTTTTAGGTATCAATTTAATGACCTAAACTCATTGGGCGTTTGACCCACACGTTGCTTGAACAAGCGCGTGAAATGTTGTGGGTATT
Organism: Haliscomenobacter hydrossis DSM 1100; assembly: GCA_945878825.1. Lineage (GTDB taxonomy): Bacteria > Bacteroidota > Bacteroidia > Chitinophagales > Saprospiraceae > BJGN01. Next base: position 5,922 of record CAMDWC010000048.1, on the reverse strand, counting down.
TGAAGCCCATCTCAAAGGCAATTTCATTGATAGTTTTATCCGAATCGAATACGCGGTTTTTCGCCACGTCGATGGTCTTATTTTGGATGTAATCCTTCGCGGTTAAACCGGTTTCTTTTTTGATCAAATCCCCAAAATAATTGGCCGATAAATGCAGCTCATTCGCGAAATAACTAACGGATGGAATGCCGTAAACTTGCGCCTGATCGGATTCAAAATAGTTGTTCAATAAGGATTCAAAGCGTTCTAAAATACCCTTGTTGACATGTTCCCTCGTGATGAATTGGCGATCGTAGAACCTTTGGCAATAACCTAAAAACAATTCAATGTTTGAGACAATCAACTTCTTCGAATGCTTGTCAATGGGTTGCTTGAGCTCAAATTCGATTTTGGTAAAACAGTCTAATATCATTTGGCGCTCATCATCGGATAAGTGTAATGCTTCGTGAGATTCGTAATTGAAGAATTTATACTGGGACATATTTCGCCCCAAACTCGTCCCTATCAATAAGTCAGGATGGAAGATTAATCCATGTCCCATGGGTTGGTAGGGAATCTTTGTATTTTGAATTTCCGCCACCTGACCCGGAGCAAAAAAGACTAAAGTGCCGGCTTGGTAATCGTAGGTTTGCCGACCGTACCGAATGTCACCACAATGCACATCCTTTAAAATAACGCTAAATAGTCCATATTGAAATCGAATGGTATCCGCATCGCCCCAATCGCGAATGTTTGCTATAGAATAGTCCAAAACAGACACTAGAGGATGAAGAGTCTTGTGATTATTATTGTTGTTGAACTCTCCAATATTGTTAATGAGCAAGTTTTTTTCCATGTGATTCAATTCAATTGACCGAATTTACCAATTATCAAATAGATGCAAACTTCGAATATTCCTAATCCGTAAAAATGGTAGAAAATCCCGTAATTTATCTACTTGGTTGTTCGAAGGAAGTTTGAAATTTGTAGCTAAAACAATAAATCTATGAAATCATTCGCATTATTCTTGAGTATTATGTTCTTGACACTCAACAGTGCTTTCGCACAAACGAATTCAGAAGAAACGATCAAACAATTATCGAAAGATAAGTGGCAGTGGATGGCCAACAAAGATGCCGATAAATTAGCGGATTTGTTTGATAAAAAGTGTGAGTTTGTGCACATGGGAGGAACTTGGGGGAAAGCGCGCGAAGTGGATATCATCAAAGCCGGTTTTATTTGGTATAAACAAGCAGAGGTCTATTCTACTAATGTGAAATTCTACCGGAATACCGCCATTTTATTAAGCGATATCGATTTAGTCGCGCAGGTAGGTGGCAACGTGGTTACGAATCCATTTATGGTAACTGAAGTATATGTATTGGAAAATAATACATGGAAAATGGCCCAATTAACATTTTCTCATTTATCTCGACCAGTTAAATTAAAACAATAAAACACATGAAAAAGCTAGTAATCTTATTGAGCATCTTGCTCGTTTCTTTTTCATCTTCCTTCGCGCAGACCGCTGGAGAAAATGAATTGATCCAATTGTCGATGGACAAGTGGCAATGGATGTCGGATAAAGACGTGGAAAAACTAGACAAATTGTTCGATCCCAAAGCCAAATTCGTTCACATGAGCGGAACATGGAAGAAAGACGAAGAATTGGACATCATTAAAACGGGGCGCATTTGGTATAAAAAAGCGACAGTGAAAGATACTGCGGTGGAGATTGTTGGGAATACAGCGATCGTTTGGAATCGCATTACATTAGATGCTATCGTCCGGGAACAAGTGGCGGTTACGGAGTTTACGGTGACGGAAGTCTACCAGAAGCAAGAGAACGATTGGAAGATGCTTGCATTGACATTTAGTAGCGTGCGTGATACGCACCAGATTAAACACTAAGATTAATTGAATATCTTTACCACAAACCTGCTAATTCACCACGACTATGATCAAGAAATATTCCGTTAAGATTAACAAGAAAGTCCACCAGGTAGAGGCGGATGAAAATATGCCCCTTTTGTGGGTGCTACGTGACATCCTAGGCATGGAAGGTACGAAATACGGTTGCGGTGTCGGCTCTTGCGGCGCTTGCACAGTACACTTAAATGGCGACGCTGTTCGGTCGTGCCAGTTGCCTATTTCGGCTTTGGCAGGAACAGAAATCACCACTATCGAAGGTTTGTCAGCGAAAGGCGATCACCCCGTTCAAAAAGCGTGGGTGGATGTGGACGTCGCGCAATGCGGTTATTGTCAGTCTGGCCAAATCATGAGCGCCGCGGCTCTCTTGAAAAACACACCTAATCCAACGGAAGAAGATATTGAAAACTTCATGACGGGCAATATTTGCCGTTGTGGAACCTATACGCGTATCAAAAAAGCCATCCAACTAGCCGCTTCGAAATGATGAAAAAGACAGACTCAAATTACAGCAGACGCTCGTTCTTGAAAGTAACGTCACTCTCCGGGGGAGGCATGATGTTAGGTATTTCTTGGTTCGCAAGTGCGAAACCAGAAGACAGCTTAGCGGAATTAAATATCGAACCCGTATGGCAAGAGGTGACTAGTTTCATCAAAATTGCGTCAGATAATTCGATTAAAATATTCTCTCCTAATCCGGAGTTTGGCCAAAACGTAATGACCTCCTTACCGATGTTAATCGCGGAGGAATTAGATGTGGATTGGAAACAAGTGGAGGTGGAACAAGGGAATTACGATCCCAAAGCATTCCCGCGTCAGTTTACCGGAGGTAGCCAAGGTATTCGCATGGCTTGGAAGCAATTGCGGACGGTGGGTTCTGCAGGGCGTCAGATGATTTTGACGGCGGCAAGCCAGGCTTGGAATTTACCTGTTTCGGAATTGACCACGGCGAACGGAATGATCACGCACGCGTTCAGTGGCAAGTCTGAAACCTACGGCACTTTTGCCGCGGCAGCCGCGAAATTACCGGTGCCGAAAGACATTGTCTTGAAAGGAAATCAATCGTTCCGCTTAATTGGAACCCCACAAAAGAATGTAGTAGCACCTAAAATTGCACAAGGAAAACCCTTGTTCGGGATGGATTACCGCGAGGCGGGGATGTTAATTGCGATGACAGAAAGGCCACCGGCTTTTGGGATGCAACTAAAATCTTTTGATGCGACGGCTGCGAAGAAAATGCCAGGAATCGTGGATATTTTCCCGATTCAAGTGTTTAAAGACGACCATAAATTTGCAGGTTTTGATACGCGTTCGTTCAACGAAGTAATTGCCGTCGTGGGCAAGTCTACTTGGGATGTGATGAACGCACGCAAGAAAATCAAGGCCGTTTGGGAAGTCGCGCCAGAAAGAAAAGAGATGGGCGTGAATAACCGTGAAACAACGGTTCCCTCTGGACTTGAAAGCACGACGAAACATTACGCCCAAATGCTTGAAATGAGCAAAAATCCGGGTGTCGTCGAGCGAAAAGACGGGGATCCAGAAAAGGCGTTTGCGGAGGCGAAACACGTGATTGAGCGGACTTATACGGCACCGTTTTTGGCACATAATATCATGGAACCTACGAACACGTTTGCACATTATGTGGGCGATAAAGTTCGGTTTGTTGCACCTATCCAAATCCCAGATTGGATTATGCCATCAATCGTGGCTCGTTTAGGCATTCCGAAGGAAAATATATCGATTGAATTAGTGCGTATGGGCGGCGGTTTTGGTCGTCGTGCGTATGGCCACTATATGATCGAGGCGGCCTTGATTTCCAAGCAAGCGAATGCACCCGTTAAATTAATTTATTCGCGTGAGGATGATGTGAGTGCGGGTATTTACCGTCCGTCCTACCAGTTGACCTACCGCGCAGCTTTCGATGAAAATAAGAAGCTGATTGCTTTTCATGCGAAAGGTGGAGGCGTTCCTGAATCCCCTTTACATGCGAATCGTTTTCCGGCAGGTGCGATCGACAATTACCTAGCGGAGAGTTTTGTGATTCCATCGAACATTACGATTGGCGCTTTCCGTGCCCCTCGTTCGAATTTTAATGCAGCTGCGGAACAGTCATTCTTGGATGAGATTTCAGAATACATGGGCAAAGATCCGATTGTGTTCCGTTTGGAATTATTGCAGCGGGCCAAAGATAACCCGGTAGGCAAAACCAACGATTACGATGCGAGCCGCTATATGGGCGTGCTGGAATTAGTGCGGGATAAATCGGGCTGGGGAAAACCGGAGAACGCGGGTAAAAAACGCGGCGTTTCGGCGTATTTCTGCCATAATTCCTATGCGGCTCAGGTCATCGATTTACAAGTGAAAGGTGACCAAGTGACGGTTGACCAAGTAACGACAGCTTTGGATTGCGGCGTAGTTGTGAATCCAGAAGGGGCGAAAAACATGGCAGAAGGTGCTGCAATTGACGGGATAGGAAATGCCTTGTTTGGTCAGTTAACTTTAACGGACGGTCGCACTGATCAACGCAATTTTGATACCTACCGCATGATTCGTCACAATGAGGCACCGAAGAATATCGATGTGCATTTTGTAAAGAATGAGATCGACCCGACGGGATTAGGCGAGCCGCCGTTCCCACCAATTTTTGGGGCGATGGCGAATGCATTGTATCAGGCGACGGGGAAGCGTTTTTACCAACAGCCTTTTCAGCCACAATTAAAAGGGTAGATGATTTATGAAAAATGTCGTTATTATAATTCATTTTGTGATTTCAATTTTAGTATCATTTCAAACCATCGCTCAAAGCTCAGAAAACCCTTTGCAAGGTAATTGGTCAAAAGGTCCTTCTGAAAGATTCTTTGGCGATGTTTGGGTAGAATATTTCATTAACGATTCTATAAGTGACTTCCTTGCTTCTAGGGTTTTGTTTGAGCCTAAAGCTCGAAGCAATTGGCATAAACATGCTGGTAAACAAATCATTTTTGGAATCAATGGTGAGGGATATTTTAAAGAAAAAGGTAAGCCAATGATCTACCTAAAAAAAGGCGATTTGTTGGAAATTAATCCTGGTGTCATTCATTCTCATGGTTCTATAAATAAACAATTTATTCAAGGTGTCATGATGAATGGCGTTTCGAAAAAAGAATCTACTGTCTGGTTAAATCCCGTTTTGGAGGAAGAACTGGGTAATTAATAATGTTAAAAAAATCTTTAACAAGTGATTAATTTTATTTCTATGATTTATTATTAATTAAATATTATTGGCTTTGGGGTTAGGACGATGAGGAGATATTCTAAATAAATATGTAGGTGTCCTAGACAACCAATATTTTGCAAAAATCAAAACGAGATCAATTTGGCATCAAATATCTAAATGCAAAAAAGTTGATAGTTTTTTGTATTTTTATTACAATAGTAATTACAATTAGAAACCACGCTTGGTGAGTGTTTTTATTGATTTAACGATAAGATTACATAAGTGATTATAAATTAACGTTATATTTTTTAAAATAGGATCTGTAGGTTTAATATATATTGTATTCCTCAATTCGACAATCTGATTGATATCCTAATCTTTATAGCTATTGATTGTAATTAAACCTTTGCTGATAATGATATTGTATACCTTGATTCCAACACATAAAAACATTTGATTGAGGTTGTTTATGCAATGTAAATCGTCAATAATTCGCATCTATTTATGATGATTATGACAGCAAAATAGCCATAGTGTACCTTTGTGTGATTTCAGCATAAAGAAAAACCTATCAGTGAAATTAGGACACAAATCATATCACCAAACTTCACACTTTACTTCACACCAACAAAAAAAGTCTCTGAAAATCAGAGACTTAAGTTAATTTAAGCGGTCCGGACGGGACTCGAACCCGCGACCCCATGCGTGACAGGCATGTATTCTAACCAACTGAACTACCAAACCGTTTGAGTTTTTCAAAGCAAAACCCCAGCTTTATATATTGGAAGCCGACTTAAAGAAACCTCAGTTTCCAGCGA
>CAMDWC010000047.1 GCA_945878825.1 Haliscomenobacter hydrossis DSM 1100 | reverse complement strand
TGTCTTGAGGTAACGAATTTACCTTCCTGACCGAAGAAAGGAGAATCATTGATAGTGAAGACCATACTCATGGTAGGTTCATCTATTGAAATAGGTGGTAAAGGCTCTGGAAATTCAAAATCGGCGATAGTATCACCAATTTCGAAGCCATCGATACCCACAATGGCACCAATTTCACCTGCTTTAATTTCGGTTACTTTCGCTTTTTCGAAACCCTCAAAAACATAAATGGCCTTTAATCTACTTTTAACGATAGATCCATCTTTTTTACAAAGGCTAACCATTTGCCCTTCTGTTATTACTCCTCTTTGCAACCTACCGATAGCAATCCGACCGATATAATTGGAATAATCGAGAGACGTTATAATCATCTGAGTAGTACCCTCAGAAACCTTTGGAGGAGGAATATGTGTAACGATGGAATCGAGCAGTGCGAAGATATTATCTGTTGGCTTCTTCCAATCTTCACTCATCCAGCCATTCTTAGCGGAACCGAAAATGACGGGAAAGTCAAGTTGATCTTCCGTAGCATCTAAGTTAGCCATGAGTTCAAAGATTTGCTCATGCACTTCCAAAGGAGTACAATTCTCTTTATCGACCTTATTGATAACAACGATAGGTTTTAATCCTAAGGCTAATGCTTTTTGAAGAACGAAACGAGTTTGAGGCATAGCACCTTCAAAAGCATCTACGAGGAGGAGAACCCCATCGGCCATATTCAAGACCCTTTCCACTTCGCCGCCAAAATCACTGTGGCCTGGCGTATCAATAATATTAATTTTATATTCCTTGTAACGTATAGATACATTTTTAGCAAGGATGGTAATTCCCCTTTCTCTTTCGAGATCATTGCTATCCATGATCAATTCGCCAGGTGTTTCATGGTCTTTAAAAAGTCGACCTGCCAGCAGCATTTTATCTACCAGTGTTGTTTTGCCATGGTCAACGTGAGCGATGATGGCAATGTTTCTTATTTGCATTTTAATTTTCTTTACGGGGCACAAAGGTAGGTCAAATAATCTTTTAAAAGAACAAGCAAACGTTTTATTAATAATTAATTATTATTGGGCTATAAAATGGTGCCGCCAAGGGGCCTAATGGGTATATAGGGGAAATGGTGCCGCCTGGGGCATAATGGTCTGACCCCTCCGGGGTCAGGACACAAAAATGACCTGTTCTAAAAAAAAGAGGCTGTCAATTTAGACAGCCTCCAAGGTAAAAGTTCGCTTTAAAAGGTAGAATGGAAAACTAATTAAAATAAAAAGTACGGACCATTTCCTGCTGTGTATGAGGATGACAAACTACATCAACATTTAAAGTACAGCGTTCAAACTGAAGCGCGTACGAATGTTGAACCATGTTTGGACCTAACACCGCTTTTTTTAATTCTTGCGAAGAAAGCATAGCACCAACGTCCTCTTTTAATGAATGCATTAGTTCTCTCACCTTACCTAAAGTGCTGCCTGTACCTGAGTTAATCAGACCTACAGTCAGGGCTAATTTAATTTTTTTAATATTCATGGGATGGGTATTAAAAGGAAGACTTTAGTTGTCTTCTATTTTTAAAACTTTATTAACGTTTGATATGTTGCTCTAAATTATTTAATTAAATGTTAATGGTTTCCAATTCATAAAAAAAGGTGCTTTCTGATTGAAAGCACCTGATAATTTCTACTTTTTGGAATAAAAGTAGTTATAACTAAGGCGTAATTAAAAACAATTAATCGACTGCATCGTGTAAAAAGGAGTTACCCTCAGTGATTTCCATAGTATTGGAAGGATTCACAGAATACCTGGAAAAATTATTATCTCCTGAGACCGGCACATCTTCCAGCGTAACATTCCGTCGTAAATAGGCTGGCTGATTTTCCAAATCACTAATTACTTTAGGATTATTTAACTTTTGAGTTTGAGCGCGAAGAGCTTCTCTGCGTCTATTTTCTTCTTCTCTGTTTGTGAAAGGGGAAGAATTCGGAGAAGCCATATTTTTACCTTTGTCTTTTAAATAAGGATCTGTCTGATTATTGGTATTGTTGCCCCTTTTGTTAGGGTCGATATCTCCAAATTCAATTACCCGACCGTTATTATTTCCCCCTTCATAACCAATGCCACTTAAACCACTTGAGGGTACTGTATCTGAGGATCTTGTAGCAGCATCATCTCCCAGGTTAATAGTAACTTTACTTTTTTGAGGCATGAAGTCTAAGTTATCGGTAACTTGGTGTTCAAAACCAGTCGCAATAACCGTAACACTTAATTTGTTACCCAGTTTATTGTCATAACAGTTTCCCCAAATAATTTCACTGCCATCACCGGCCTCCTCTCTAACGAAGTCTGTAATCTCAAAAATCTCATCCATCGTAACTTCTTTCAAACCAGAGGTAATATTCAAGAGGATATGTTTTGCCCCATTGATATTATTATCTTCAAGAAGTGGAGAATGCAGCGCCTGATCTACTGCGATACGCGCACGATCATTACCCTCGGCGAGACCTGTCCCCATAATGGCTACCCCGCTGCCACGCATGACGGTATTTACATCTTCGAAATCGACATTTACATAGCCGGGAACGGTAATTATTTCAGCGATTCCTTTAGCTGCAGTGGTAAGCACATTATCAGCTTTTGAAAAAGCATCCGACAGAGAAAGATTACCGTGAATCTGTCTAAGTTTATCATTTGAAATAATGATTAGGGTATCTACCGAATTTTTCAATTCATTCAGACCATCAAAGCCTTGAGAAGTCCTTTTATTTCCTTCGAAAGTAAAGGGAAGGGTAACAATGCCCACGGTAAGGATATTCATTTCCCTGGCCGTTCTGGCAATAATTGGAGCAGCCCCTGTTCCAGTGCCACCGCCCATACCCGCCGTGATGAAGAGCATTTTGCAGTTATTTTCAATATACCTCTTCACCTCCTCTATGGATTCTTCACAGGCCAATTTACCAACATTAGGTTTAGAACCAGCGCCCCTACCCTCTGTCAAATTAGGACCGAGCCTGATTTTAGTTGGTACCGGGCTATTTTCCATAGCTTGATTATCGGTATTACAAATGGCGAAATCAACGCCAACAATACCTTGTTTAAACATGTGTGTTACCGCATTACTTCCTCCTCCACCTACACCTATTACTTTTATGATTGGACTATCGTCTTTTGGGAATTCGTAAATCATAGCATTTTTTTTTGTAATCAAATTTTAAAAAACAGAGACTAAAGGTCTGAATCGGGTTCAGCATCAAACCATTCCCTTGTTTTTTCGATGATTATGTTAATAAATCCCCCTTTTGTTGGTTCAGATTCAATCTTTGAACCTTCAGGATCTTTTAATTTAGCTGTTTTTTCAGGTGCTTTATACTTACCCTTCTCTCTGTCCTCAATACCCCTTAAAAGGAGACCTATCGCTGTAGCGTAAATAGGGCTGCATAATGCTTCAGAGTAACCGTGGGCAAGGTGTTCAACAGGCAAGCCAATTCTGGCAGGAAGTCCTGTATGGTATTCTGCCAATTTGTCAACGTGTCGTAACAGCGCTCCCCCACCCGTCAGAACAATGCCTGCAACTAATTTTTTTCCGTAACCCGAGTTAGCAATTTCCGTATAAACGTAATCGAAAATTTCTTCCATTCGAGCCTGAATGATAAGCGAAAGATTTTTTTCAGATATCTCTTTGTGCTCTCTTCCTCTCAACCCGGGAATAGATATGATTCTATTGTCAAATACTTCATCAGATAAAGCAGAACCAAAGCGGGTTTTTAAATTTTCGGCATGTTGAGGCATGACGGTACAACCCTCTTTAATATCTTTCGTAACTATATTTCCACCTAGTGGAATAACAGAGGTATGCCTGATAATACCTTCATAAAAAATGGTAATATCTGTTGTCCCACCGCCAATATCAATAAGAACCACTCCAGCCTGTTTCTCCTCTTCATTCAAAACGGCCATAGCGGAGGCAATAGGTTCCAGGGTCATATTAGCTACTTTAGCACCCGCCCTTTCTACACATCTGTAAATATTATTTGTAGCCGTAATTTGGCCTGTAATAATATGAAAATTAGCCCCTAAATGAACACCAGACATACCAATTGGATCAATAATGCCGTGTTCTGAATCTACAGAAAATTCCTGTGGAATAGCATGTAAAATTTTATCCCCCGGAGGCAGAACTAATTTGTGAATGTCATGAACCAGACGATCAATATCCTTTTGGGATACTTCAGAATCACCATATTCCCTGACTAATTGTCCCCTGTGCTGTAAGGTTTTAATATGTTGGCCAGCAATACCAACATGCACTAAATTGAAATCGATGTTCGCAGAACGTTTGGTGATTTCAATAGCCTCTTGAATAGCGTTTACGGTTTTCTCAATATTGGATACCACCCCCCGGAGGACACCTTCTGAATTAACCTTGCCCAGTCCCAGAACTTCAAGTTTCCCTAAATCGTTCTTGAAACCCGCAATGGCACAGACTTTCGTTGTACCAATGTCGATGGCCAACACAACCTCTTGATTTTTTTCAACTCTTTCCATAGTAGTTTGTAATTACGCCCAATAAATATGTCAAAATAAGTAATCTAAATACAATTCAATTGCAAACAATCTGATTCCTGAATCTAAGGTCGAGGTTTCGGTATTTTCGCCAACCCACAAAGGGCATAGCTTCCTTGTAAAATACCTTTAACTTTTTCCATTTCTGCATAGAATCAGCAAATTCGCCAAATATAATTTTTTGATCCCCAATCATAGGAACCAATGTAAATTCTCTTTTAATGTTTACATGAACCTGCACTAACATTGATTTTAGAAAAGGATCTGCCTCAATCTCGTTACAAAGTTTGTACAAATCATGTAGCGCATTATCTTTTGTTAAAAAATCAGGAGAGAAGGGAGGATATTCCCCCGTAGCAGTAATAATATTTACGGCAAAGTGCTTTGACAGAGGTAATTTTATTCCCTCTTCATCCAAATAATATTGATCTCCACGACTATTAATGACCCTAACAATAGGTTTACGCTGTATAATATGAATACCTAGTCTGTTCCGGCTATCCAGAAAAACCTCGGCATCTTTAATAAACGGATTTTTTTCAAGCAGCGTTTCAATTCTGTTCAAGTCAATGGTTTTAAAAGATTGACCAATAACCTGAAAGCTTAAACCACGGTCCAACTCAACGAGCACGTCTTCATCTTCAATTAAAAATGAACTATCCGGCAAAGCTTTAATTTCAGTTTTTATCTCAACAATAGGTTTTTCCTTTCTTACATCGACAGCCAAGATAATAATGCCCAATATAATAAATCCAAATATTTTTACCAAAAAAGACTTCCAATTCCTTGTAGAAATATTATTTTTCATCGTTTACTCTTTTAAGGATTTAGCATGATACATATCAACAATCTGTGGTAGCATCCTATCAAAATCGCCAGCTCCCAACATAAGTAATACTTCAGGTTGAACCAGATTTAACGCTAAAATCAACCCATCTGAATCTACCAGTTTTTTATCTAAAATACTTATCTTTTGAAGTAAAAGAGCAGAATCAATACCCGGAATAGGTTGTTCTCTGGCTGGATAAATCGGTAAAAGAATTACGCTATCTAACGCCGACAGCGCTTTTGCAAAACCATCCAAAAAATCTTTGGTTCTACTAAAGAGATGGGGTTGAAAAACGGCAGTAATTTTTTTACCGGGATAAAGTTCTCTTGCCGCTGAAATTACCGCATTTAATTCTGTTGGATGATGAGCATAATCACTGATAATGACCATTTTATCATTAACCAACTTAATATCAAACCGTCTTTGAATACCTTTGAATGTGAGTAAATTTTCACGAATAGCATCCTCGCTTACGCCCAGTCGAAGGGCTATGGTAATAGCTACTACTGCGTTTAAAACATTATGTCTGCCTGGCAGGGAAAATTTCAGATCTTTGATTAAGATATCACTATGTTGATAATCGAAGATTAAAGCATTTGATTCTAATCTAATATTTACCGCTTTAAAATCTCCCTCTTCTACACCAAAAGATTGTTTATTTCCAGTGGAGGGAAACAAGTTAACGGAAGCATGCTGAATTAGTAGCAATCCATCTGCTGCCGTTTGAGCGGCAAAGGGTTTAAATCCGGTGTCAAGTAATGATTCAAGTGATCCGTAAATATCAAGATGGTCTGCATCTGTAGATAAAATCGCCGCTATTTCCGGATGAAGATGTAAGAAAGACCTATCGAATTCATCGGCTTCAATGACGACCCAATCAGATTGACCGGACACATAATTCCCCCCAAAATTTTCAACAATTCCACCAAGAAAAGCGGTACAGGAAACCCCACCTTCTTTCAACAAATGGGTGGTAATAGAAGAAGTTGTTGTTTTTCCGTGCGTACCTCCGATAGCAATGGTTTTCATATTTTTACTAATCAAACCAAGAATCTCCGCTCTTTTCATAAACGGAAGACCGCTAGCCTTGAAATGCTGGCAAACAGGATGAATAAGGGGAACGGCAGGGGTATAAATAACCAAATCAATCAAAGTAGGAAAAGGTTCAGCATAATTATTTTCATAACAAATATCCATACCTTCTGATGATAGCTGATCTGTCAACACTGATTGGGTCTTATCATATCCAAAGATTTTCACGCCCCTTTCATTAAAATATCTGGCTATGGCGCTCATACCGATGCCGCCGATACCAATAAAGTAAATATTTTTCAGATGTTGTAATGTCTTCATATTGCCTCCTTTTTCTTGTCCGAAGGGACAAATTGAAGAATTATATCCGCCAATTTTTCCGCAGCATCAGGAAATCCCAATCGAAGGGCATTTCTACCGAGGGCAAGTAAGCACTCCTCATCCTGCACTAATTTGAAAATTTCAGGAAGGAAATCATTCTTGACATGGTCATCCTTTATGGTCATAGAAGCAGCGTTCTGCTGCAAACTCAACGCATTTTTCGTTTGATGATCTTCTGCCACATTGGGAGACGGGATTAGAATAGATGGTTTACCCAATAAACAAATTTCCGCAATAGTAAGAGCACCAGCTCTGCATACCACTAAATCAGCTGCCTGATATGCCATTGACATATCTTCAATAAAAGGCATAACCCTAACCTGGGGTAAACTACCTGACTCACTTTCCTTACATATAGAGGCATAAAATTTTCCACATTGCCATATAAATTGTACTTCCTGATTGGCACGCAATAAATCTTTACCAAAGATCATGGCATTATTTAACGTTCTGGCTCCCGTGCTTCCCCCTGCGACAAAAACAATTTTTTTTGATGGATCCAAATTAAAATATTGACAAGCCGTGATTTTGTCAGGTAATTGGGAGGGATACAAGGCATTGCGTACTGGATTTCCGGTTAAAACCATCTTTTTAGGAGGAAAAACCAAATCCATATCTGGAAATGCGACCCCAATTTTATCAGCAAATTTTGCTAAAATCTTATTGGTTACGCCGGCATAGGAATTTTGCTCTTGAATAACTGTGGGAATTCGCAAAAGCACTGCGGCAAACAAGGCAGGGCCACTGGCATAACCACCAACACCTACCACTACATTGGGTTTAAATCTATGTAATATGGAGATTGCCTGCCAAATACTGTGAACCACTTTTACAGGAAAAAGGATATTTTTAGCACCAAAACTTCTATCAAAACCGCTAATCCATAAACCTTTAATGGGATAACCCGCCTTGGGAACAGCCTGCATTTCCAGTTTTTCCTGAGCACCCACGAATAGAATTTCTGTTTCCGGAAATTTCACTTTAATGGCATCTGCGATAGCAATAGCAGGAAAAACATGTCCCCCTGTTCCCCCGCCACTAATTAGAATTCGGGGTGCAGCATTATCCAACTTGTTATTAATTTGTTGCAACATCCGTTCCTATATTTGAAGATTCCACAAATTTACTAACTGATAGAATGATACCCAATGAGATACAATTCATAATTATAGAGGTTCCCCCCAGGCTTATCATAGGTAAAGTTACCCCGGTGACGGGAACCAAATGGGTAGCCACAGCTATATTTATAAAAGCTTGAAAAACAAAACTGAAACCTAGCCCTGTAACGACCATGGCTCCAAAAGCCTTAGTACTTTTTGTTACCAGACGCGTTATTCTGAAGAAGAATCCCAAGTAAAGGGAAATGACAAAAAGTCCGCCCAATAAACCATATTCCTCCACTAAAATGGCGTAAATAAAATCGGCATAAGAAGAAGGCAAAAAATTTCTTTGAATGCTCTGTCCCGGGCCCATGCCAAAGAAACCTCCATTGGCAATAGCAATCTTAGATTGTTGCACTTGAAAGCCGCCATCTGAATCTGTCGTAAACTCTCTGATTCTCTCTATCCAGGTGGCCAATCTTACCATATCTGGAAAAAAGTGCCCCAAAAGAATGAGTATCGAAAAAGCTATGACAGCAAGTAAAACTAACATTAAAATATACTTAACGGCTACCCTTCCAACAAACATCATAGCAATACAGGTAGAAAAAAGAAGCAAGGCCGTAGATAAATCGGCAGGAGCAATTAAAAAACAAATAATAATTACTGGCAATATAAGCGGTAAAAAGGCACTTTTAAAATCCTTTATATTCGACTGTTTTGAGGAAATCGTCCTTGCCAGATAAAGGATTAAGGCTAATCTTGCAAAATCAGATGACTGAAAAGTAAAACCTAAAATGGGAATTTCTATCCACCTACGTGCGGAGTTAATATCTACGCCAAATAGCAGGGTAAAAATAAGTAATGGAATGGCCACAATAAACAAAAATGGTGCTATCCTATGAAAGCGAAGATAATGTAATCTGTGCAAGACATACATGATAAAAAATCCAAAAAGAACGATAAATCCTTGTTTAACCAAATAATATTCCGTATTACCCCCTTGTTCCCTATGTGAAAGACCTCCGGTTGAAGAATAAACCCCTAATAAAGAAACGAGGGTCATCAAAGAAATGAGCACCCAAATGACTCTATCTCCTTTTAATTCTGTTTTAAGATTTGATATAAAGCCTGTCATAATGCCAATTTTAATGCGTTGACCGCCGCTCGAAATTGGTTTCCTCTATCCTCATAGTTTTTATATAAATCGAAACTGGCACAAGCGGGTGAAAGTAAAACGATCCCACCAGGTTGAGCCAGCATAAAAGCTTCATTTACGGCCTCCCGCATGGTTGAAATTTCGACAAAAGGCACCAAATTTTTGAACACCTTTCTGAGAGGTTTATTATCAGCTCCAATAGCTATAATAGCTTTAACCCGAGAGGCAATCAATGGTAATATATCATGATAATCGTTTCCTTTATCGAGCCCACCAGCTAACCAGACCACAGGTTTTGTCATTGCTTCGAGTGCAAAATAGACAGCATTTACGTTGGTTCCCTTACTATCATTAACGAAAAGCACCTCATCAATTTCCGCTATTTTTTCTAATCTGTGAGGATCATTTTTAAAAGATAGGAGACCTTCTTGAATTGATTCAGGAGAGACGCCCATCTGGATAGCAGTTTGAATGGCAAAAGCTGCATTCATAGCATTATGCTTTCCTAACAGCGAAGTATGCTGCAAATTAAAAAGGTGACCGGCAATGTTTAGCCAGTCACCTTGCAACATAGATTGGGAGATCTTCACAAATCTGGGAGTCAAAAAGTAATTATTGTATCGTTGAGCCGTTTCTTTATCATCAATATTTATAATAAAAGTATCCTCCTCTGATTGATTTTCGGCAATTTTAAATTTTGCATCAGCATAAGCATCGAGTTTATACTGATAACGGTCTAAATGATCAGGTGTAATATTTAATAAAATAGCAATATCTGGTCTGAATTTAAGTACACCATCCAACTGAAAACTACTTAGTTCGAGAACATACATCGGTTTAGGTTCCTGTGCCACCATGGCAGCGAAACTCAATCCGATATTACCCCCTAATCCCACGTCCAGTCCGCCCTTTTTCAGCAGGTGATAAATCAACCTGGTGGTCGTTGTTTTACCATTTGTACCAGTAATCCCGATAATAAAAGACTGGGTGTACCAGGAGGCAAATTCAATTTCTGAAACGATGGTTTTACCTGATTCTCTTAATTGTTTAACGACGGGAACATTGTCAGGTATTCCCGGACTTTTCACCACAATATCTGCGGTCATCAAGCGCAATAAATTATGAGCGCCCATTTCGAATGAGATATCATTTTCCTTTAAAACTTGTAGATAATGATCGGAGATAGAGGTCTTTTCAGATAAAAAGACTTCCCATCCTTGTTTTTTTCCAAGAATGGCTGCACCTACACCACTTTCTCCTCCCCCTAAAATGAGTAATCGTTTTCCTTGAATCATCGCTACCTTATTTTTAGGGTTATGAGGGTGAACACGGCTAGCAAGACACCTACCAGCCAAAAACGGGTTACAATTTTTACCTCATGAATTCCCTTTTTCTGGAAATGATGATGAATGGGAGACATTAAAAAAATACGCCTTCCCTCTCCATATTTCTTTTTTGTGTATTTAAAATACGCAACTTGAATTATAACTGATAAACTTTCAATAACAAAAACGCCACATAAAACTGGCAATATTAATTCTTTACGTAAAATAATAGCTAAAGCGCCTATGATTCCGCCTAAAGTCAAACTCCCCGTATCGCCCATAAATATTTGTGCAGGAAAACTATTATACCATAAAAAACCAAGACAAGCTCCGAGTAGCGCACCCGTAAAAATGAGCAGTTCCCCTGATCCTGGAAGATGAAGGATATTGAGATAATTGGCGGCAATAGCATTCCCTGAAACATAAGCGAAGATGCCTAAGGTCATGGCAATAATCCCCGAAACGCCCGTAGCCAGTCCATCTAAACCATCGGTTAAATTTGCCGCATTGGACACACCGGTCACAATAAAAATAACGACTGGGATAAAAATCAACCAAATCCAAAACTTATTAGCCTGCGCTTTAATAGGAATTAAAGCGGCATAGTTTAGTTGATTACCCTTCATAAAAGGGATATTTGTTAGGGTCGTTTTGTAATCCGCCTTTTCTGAAATTCCCTGATTAGTTTGGTTGTAAATAAAATCACCTACCCTATCTTTATCACTCAGACCCAATAACAGGGCATCTTCGGTATCCATACGAACTACTATTTCGTCGCTTCCCAGCATCATAAGGGCAATAATAAGACCCAGACCGATTTGTCCGGCAATTTTAAATTTACCCTTTAAACCTTGCTTATCTTTTTTAAATACTTTAATATAATCATCTATAAAACCTATGACGCCCATCCAGATGGTGGCGATGAGCATCATTAAAATATAAATATTATCAAGTCGGCTTACCAGCAAGGTAGGAATTAAAATGGCTAGAATTATAATAATTCCTCCCATTGTAGGCGTGCCTTGTTTTTGAATCTGGCCTTGTAAACCCAGGTCGCGAATAGACTCACCAATTTGCAATTTCCGCAAATAATCAATAATTGCGCCACCGAAAACTAAAGAAATCAGCAATGAAAAAATGACCGCAAGTCCTGCACGGAAAGTAATATACTGGAAAAGACCCGCACCCGGAAAGTGTCCACTATAACGATTCAGCCATTCGAAAAGGTCAATTAACATAGCGTATTAATTATTTAATTCATTAAAATCACCCAATAAAGTTTCGCGAAGGATTGCCTTGTCATCGAAAGGAAATCGAACGCCCGATATTTCCTGGTACGGTTCGTGACCTTTCCCAGCCACCAACAGAATATCTCCATTTTTAACTAAATGACAAGCTGTTCGAATAGCCTCCCGTCGATCCGCTATTTGTAGCGTGTTCTTTAATTGTTCCGAGGAAAGTCCGGCAGCCATTTCTTTTATAATAGCCACCGGTTCCTCTGTTCTGGGATTATCTGAAGTTAATATTATTAAATGGCTCCAATCAGCAGCAACTTTTGCCATTTCTGGCCTTTTTTCCCGATCTCTGTCACCACCACAACCAATAACGGTAAACACATTTACGTTATGTGGTTTCATTTTATGAATTGTTTCTAACACTTTAAGCAAGGCATCTGGTGTATGTGCGTAATCAACAATTGCCATGACCTTAGTTTGAGGAACTTTAAAATAATCGAATCTTCCGGCGGCTGCCACCAAACCACTCAACCTGGTTCTCAGCAAGATATCTTCCACGCCAAGAAGAGAAGCGGTAGCATAAACGGCGGTTAAATTATATGCATTAAATTCACCCATGAGCCTGGTAAACATTTCCTTTCCGTTTATCTCTATGTGTAAACCTTCCAAACCATTAGTTATCAGGCGAGTTTTAAATGAAGCCATTCTTTTTAACGCATAGGTATGAATATCGGCTTTGGTATTTTGAACCATAACCATTCCCCTTTTGTCATCAATATTCACTAAGGCGAAGGCATCCTTTGGCAGATCATCAAAAAACTGTTTTTTAGCTTTTAGGTAATGGTCAAAAGTTCCGTGATAATCTAAATGATCATGAGTAATATTAGTAAAAATAGCCCCCTTAAACTGAATACCTGCAATTCTGTGCTGGTGAATGGCATGGGAACTTACCTCCATAAAAACATACTGACAACCCAAGGCAAGCATTTCGGAAAAAAGACCTTGTAATTGAGCGGCATCTGGCGTGGTATGCGTAGCTGGAATAACCTTATCTGCTATTTTAATTTCAATGGTTGATATTAATCCACAAGTATAGCCTAAAGAAGAAAACAGGTCAAAAAGCAGGGTTGCAGTGGTTGTTTTTCCATTTGTACCTGTAACTCCAACGACGCTGAGTTCCCGGGTTGGATAATCATACCAGGCAGACATTAACCATCCAAAGGCGTGGCCTGCATTTTCCACCACCACGACACATATATCATCGGGAATATTTACGTCACAATATTCACAAACAATACAGGTTGCACCTTGTAAGACTGCTTGTTGAATATACTGATGACCATTGGTTTGCACCCCTTTTATTGCAACGAAAACAGCACCTGGAATCACACGACGTGAATCGGCTGTAATCTCTGTGACAGAGATATTCACATGGCCGTTTTGAATGCGGTGAGGCACGGAAGTCAGTAGATTCTTTAATTTTTTCATCGTAGCATCAGGTGAATCGTTTGACCATTTGTTTTCGTTCCAGGTTGCACCGATTGATGAACCACTTTTCCAACCCCTTCAATAGACACCTTTAGTCCCTTATTTTCCAATAAATAGATAGCGTCTTTTAATCCAGCACCCAAAACGGAGGGAACTTTATGTTGTTGAATATTAGGTTTTTTTACATCAAGGTGATTATCATTTCCTTTTAACACCGTCCAGTTTGAGTCAAAGGGACCTTCCGAAGGAATATCTAAAAAGGAAAGTAGATATTTTATGTCCTTTGAATTACCAAAATCGAAACCGGGTAAATCAAGTTTCGCCAGAAGAGGTTTCACTTTTGAATTAACGGGAGGATGGAGATCAATGGATGAAAAATAAATTTTGTCTGCTATTTCGCGAAAAACAGGACCTGCCACATCACTTCCATAATATCCATTTTTCAAGGGATTATGAATGACTACTACACAAGAATACTTAGGATTATCGGCAGGGAAATAGCCTACAAAGGAAGCTCTGTAGCCACCTTTATGCTCTTCATTGGAGGAAAGTCTTTGATAATTTGTTTGGGCAGTACCTGTTTTTCCTGCGAAAGAATACTGGGAGGTACTGAGCTTGCTTGCTGTTCCACGAACTACTACATTACGCAGTAATTCTTTGAGTTTGGCAATAGACTCAGTACCGGCAATCTTCTTTTTCATAACATCGGGAGTAAACTCCTGAATCCAGGCACCATCGTGTTGCACACCTTTGACTAGGAAGGGACGCATTAATTTGCCATCATTTGCGATAGCATTATAAAAATTAAGGAGCTGCAACGGTGTCAAACTTAATTCATATCCAATTGCCATCCAGGGAAGTGTCGTACCACTCCAATTATCTTCACTGCTGTATGCTTTTTTAAAATAGGGTAAAGCCTCCCCTTCAATATCCTTTTGCGAGGTATTATGTAGATTAAATTGCTCTAAAGTTTTTAAAAATTGGGCGGCGGATAATTTTCCTTCTTCCTCTGTTGAGCCAGAAAAGTAACGGCTCAGGGTTCTTGCCATGCCTACATTCGAAGAAATTTCAAAGGCTCTACTCACTGAAATAGATTCTAAGGACTTACTTTCTTCAGCTACATCGACCATTTTATCTCCATAGAAATCGGCCACACCTTTAGAAATTTGCACCTCCTCATTCAGATCAATAGCTGTATTTTCAAGAATAGCCAGCATGGTTGCGGCCTTGAAAGTGGAACCGGGTTCAACAGACATACCTATGGCATAATTGAACCCCTCTGTGTATTCACCTTGAAACCTGCCCAGGTTGGCAATGGCTTTAATCTCACCCGTTTTGACTTCCATAACTACGGCGGTTCCCCATTCAGCCTCATGATATTTCATTGCTTTGAGCAACGAATTTTCTGTTATTTCTTGAAAATTTATATCCAATGTGGTAACCACATCGCTTCCATCTTTGGGATTAATGCTATTCAAATCTTCCAGCGGCAACCATATATCATTTTTTCTGCTCACTCTAAGCATATACTGTAGCCCGGGAGCGCCTTTAAGAGTATTATTAAAAGACCCTTCAATGCCTACCGGTTTAGCACCCTCTCTAAGATAGCCGATGGTTCTTTGGGCCAACAAATTGAAAGGCATTCTTCTTTTACTGGATTGCTCAACAATTAGGCCACCTTTGAATTGCCCGTAATGGAAGAGAGGAAAGTTTTTAATTTTATTAAGTTCGGTGTAGGCAATTTTCCTTTTAATAAGAAATCTCCTGTTTTTTTGACTTTTCCTGAGATTTTTTAGCTGATTACTAATCTTTGAGGGACTTTTATCCCAACCCAAAACGTGGTGTAGCACGAAAGCCAAAGAATCTATTTTCTCATTAAAATCCAGGTCTTTTGGTGCTACGGGATCAAAATACACGTCAAAATAAGGAATAGAAGTAGCCAGGAGTGACCCATCGGAGCTTAGAATATTTCCTCGATGAGCCTCCAGATTTTTAAGTTTAATATTCTGCGCTGCGCCTTTATCTCTCCATTTCTGACCATCTTTGATAGTGACAGAATAGGTTTTGAAAGCAACGAGACAAGCGAAAGGAAGTACCAGTCCAAACAACAAAAAATACATTCTAAAAAGCACTTCATTTCTAATTTCCATCGCTTAATAGGATTTTTTGGGATTAACAAGCAGTTTATAGGGACTGCGTTCGAAAGGTTTTAAACCCAAAACGGCGAATCTATCTGCCATTTGAGAACGTTGAGCCCTGACTCTATTTTCCGCTGCGAGGGTCATATATTCCCAGCGAAGTTCTTTGATATCATCTTGAAGGACTTGAATTTCCCTTATTCTTCTTTCCGAAAAATGAGAATTAGCTATATAAAGCATGGCCAGGAAGCCAATAAACAGAACATAAAGCAACTTATTAAAAATTTCATCAGAACCGAGAAACTCCAATAATAAAAATTTTCG